>NZ_VATL01000039.1:0-16350 GCF_005781065.1 Escherichia sp. E1130 | reverse complement strand
GAGTTTAGTCTCCAGGATTCTCGGGGCGGTTCACCTCGCTCTGCAGTTATCGCAGCTACCCGGTCACTGCCCCAATAAAAAAGTCAACTTGAAATTAAGGTCTCAATTACGTGATTTAATTCATCAAGTTCAGTGAGTATTTGTTCAAGATGTCGTTCAATGTGTGCTTGTTTCGGCGAGTCGGTATTTTCGCAATATTTTTCCAGATAGTGGCAGCTACTCTCCACATTGCCTGCACCAATAATTTGTGCAGCGCCAGCAAGTCTGTGCAGACTACAAGCCATGGACTTCCAGTCCTTGTGGTTAAAATGAGTTCGACTTTGCTCCATATCACGCCTGTTTTCATCGCAGGTTGTACGCAACAAGGTCACAAGTAAACCTCGATCTCCCTGCGTCAGAGCAAGCAATGACGTAAGATCGACAAGCTCACCCAGCGTTGCGCGAGAATGAGTATTTTTTTGAGAATGATATAGCGGGATTTGTTGTAATATTTGATCAAGCTGTGATAAACGCAGGGGTTTAAACATGCAGTCATCCATACCTGCAGCCATACAGCGAATACGCTCTTCCGGCTGGACATTTGCAGTCAGTCCCAAGATTGTCAGGGGGGCAGTTTGTCTTTCTCGTAGATGTTGTGTCAGTTCCAGACCATCCATTACAGGCATATTACAGTCGGTGATCACAAGATCTACCGTTTGCTGTTGCCAGATTCTTAGCGCCTGTTCGCCATTTTCGGCCTCCGTCACATAATGCCCGAGGCGGGTAAGTTGGTGAGTGAGCAAGAGTCTGTTCGCCGGATGATCGTCCACGGCCAGAATGCGCAGTGGCCTATTTTTTCCAGTCACAATCGGTACACTAATTTCTGACGGTGGAGCCTGCTGTTGGCGATAGTGAACGGGAACTTTTACTGTGATGCGAGTTCCCCGATCTGGCTCGCTATGGAGTTCAATGGTTCCCTTCATCATGGTGGTCAGTTGTGAGCAAATTGCTAACCCTAGTCCGGTGCCCTGCTGAATCTTACCTATTTCAGTCTGAACATAAGGCGTAAACAGATCTGCCTGTTCGTGTTCAGCAATTCCCTTGCCAGTATCGCTTACTGTCAGCGTTAACATCGCCTCGGTCGTGCTCTTTGTCTGGCACTGAAGCGTAACTGTGACCGAACCATGCTCCGTGAACTTAATGGCATTACTAAGAAGATTAGAAAGTATTTGCCTTATTCGTATTGGGTCAATACTGATCTCATCCGGATGTAGGGCATCATCATGATAGTCAAGCTGCAACCCTTTTTGTCTCGCCAGCCCCTCAAAGGCAAGGACTACGGGTTGAGCCAGAGCATCAGGTTGAACCCAGTTCGAAGTCAGTTCCAGCTTCCCGGATTCAATTTTCGCCATATCCAGAATATCGCCCACCAGACCCATCAACGTCAAAGCAGATTCATAGGCAACCTGTATGGTTTTTTTTTCACTGTCCACATACTGACAATCTGGAGATGTTACTACCAACTCCAGTAACCCAATAATGGCGCTAATCGGCGTACGTATTTCATGGCTCATTGTGGCAAGGAAACAGCTTTTCGTTCTGTTAGACTGTTCAGCCCGCTCCCGGGCATCGGAGAGGGCCGCCAGCAATGATTCATGTTCGGTAGTGTCTTGCCAGCAGCCAATTAAGCCGGCAATAGCGCCGGTATGATCTCTATACGTTACAGCCCGATGGACAACAACCCGCTCTTCCTTTCCGTTGCTGATCCTGTATTGTTGGGGTAAGGGCGTCTCGTTTCCTGTTTCTTCCAGTAGAGGCTGAAGATCACGAAAAATTTCATACTGAGGGTGTTGTAAGGAGGTGAGGTTCCCATGGTTTAATGCTACCTCACCCTCTGCAAAAAATTGGGTCCAGGCGGGGTTATAGCTAATGATATTCCCTTTGGTATCGGTAACGTACACCGGCACTGGGGTACCATCAAACAGAATTTCCCTGAAGGCGACCTGCTCCTGTAGCTTCGCCTGTGCTTCTTTACGTAAATAGATCTCACGATGGAGGTAGTAGTTCCAGATTAGTGAGGTTATAACGAGGATTGCGAAAATACCTGCCAGCCAGTAAAACTCTGTTCGATACACTATCCACGTATCCAGTTTAACATCCGGTACCCCTAACCACTTATTGACAATCAGAGATATCTCTTGTGGTGGAATATCGGCCAGAGCTTTGTTCAGAATGCTATAGAGTTCTGGCTGATCGCGCCCAACAGCAAAACTGATTCGCGCTGGCTCTTCACCCAGACTCGCTGCTATCCGCAATTCGCCGCGAAAATAGCGATCAATAAGATAGCGGGCTCCCATCAGATTGTTTACTGAACCATCAGCTTTACCCTCTTTTACCATCTGCATGGCAAGGCTGGCATTGTCCGCATCAATTATGGTTAATGAGGGATAATGTTCTTTGAGCCAAAATCGCAGATTATTATCGGGGGTCACGGCTACCGTAAGCTTTTCTTTCAGATCTTTTGGCGCGTTAAGCGTATCCCGTACGACCAGAACAAACGGTGGCAACACATATGGGCGAGTAAACAGGAGTTGTTTATCGCGCTGCGGACTGTAGCTCATCGCCGCGATAAAGTCGCCATTATGCTCTTTGACCAAATCAAACATTTCCTTCACGGAATAGGCTTCAACGGTTTTGAAATTGAGGCCGGTACGCAGGTGTATCAGTCGCAAAATATCGGCAGAGATACCATGAAATTGATCTTGCGTATCAAACAGGGTGAAGGGGGTAAACAGAGGGTTGATGACCACTCGCAATTCTCTGTTACGCGCTAGCCAGCGTTCTTCTCTTTCGGTCAGAGCCAGGCGGGACTGAAAGCGCCACAGATTAGATCCCTGGCTCCACTGACGAAAAATCACTTTATGCTGTGTAGCGGGAATTGCCTGCAATACCGCGTTAAATGAACGTTGTAGTACCGTTTGATCGGCGCGAAAAACAAACCTTGGTCCACACTCAATATCCGTAAAAATATCGGCGACTGTCAGGGTCGAGGTATAGTTTCGCTCTATTTGATAGGTGGCAGCGGTAATACTGCCGATAAAATAATCATTTTCGCCAAATGCGACGGAAGAGAGCGCACTTTGTACTGATGCGTAACGAGTGATATGGGCTCCCGGGTAATTGCTTGTCACCCATTCGTCGCTGAGATATTCATGGACCATCGCAATATGCGCATATTGTATGCTTGGACGCTGGCTGGACATCACCGTTTCCCGAGAGATCAATGCCGGATGGTCTGGCATATAGGAGGGGGTACTTACGAGTCCCTGTGGCAACGTCAGGACCCCGCCATCTTCCAGAACGACATCCACTGCACCCGTCTGCAACCCTTCCAGCGCAGAGGCTCGACTGGTATAATGTAGTGTTTTAAAACGCAAACCGAGGTAGTGCAGGGTAAGCAAAGTGTAGTCAGCAGCGATTCCTTCGAGGATTCCCGGTTCAGGGATCAGCATAAAAGGAGGATTCTCAGGGGAATAGGTCGCGATGTTAATGCTTTGTTTTTCTCCCAGCCACCGCCAGTCGCTTTCACCAAGAGTGAGTTTAAATGGCATTATGCTCTCCCGGCTATACAGTCGCACAGCCCGGGATTCCTCGGCATCGGAAAAGCTAGCAAACAGGATAAGACAGCAGAACCATACCGTTCTCATAATGTATACTTAATTAAGATTATTTCGTTGGACAAAATCGTAAAGCTCAACCATATTTTGCAATTCAAGTTTTTGCATCAGGCGTCTTTTGTAGGTACTGACTGTTTTGTCACTGATCATCATCCGCTGGCTAATGTCGATGACTTTGATCCCTTTAGCCAGAAAATGCAGTACTTGTAGCTCTTTTGACGAGAGGGAAGCTACTTTTTCTTTATCATCACCAGGGACATTACTGGCTGCTTCGATTCGTGCACGGTTAATAGGAAAATAACCATAACCGCCCTGTATTGCGCGGATCGCATCATGCAATTCTGACATACGGTTACGCTTACTGATAAAACCATCGGCACCAGCACTGGCGCAACGTCTTACATAGTGGTTGTCGTCCTTGCCTGTCAGCATCAGTATTCCCCCGGAAAACCCGTTGTTACGTAATCTCTGAACCACCTCAATACCATTGAGCATAGGGATATCTATATCTACAACAACTAGGTCCGGCTGGAACTGATTCACTAACGACAAGGCTTCCTGTCCATCATCGGTCTCACCCACCACTGTAAAATGAGTACTCTCCAGTAGCATTCTGACGGCTATTCTTGCAACCGGGTGATCATCCACAATCAGTACATTACTCATCAGAAAGCCCCCTGGAGACATCGCCCAACAAAATAGGTGCAGTACATGGGGCGGTGAGGAAAGGGGGGGCTAAAGAACCTAACTTTTTTTGTTTGACCATCGTCAAAACCTCTCACATTTTTACGTGTATTTTGTGCAGCCATGAAACGCGCCTATAAATATAAGTTTTATCCAACACCCGATCAGGTTGAGCTACTGGCCCAAACGTTCGGCTGCGTGCGTTTTGTCTGCAATTCAAACCTTCGCTGGCGCACTGACGCGTATTACGAACAATTGGTTACGTACAGGCCAGCTCACGCTTAACGGCACAGAAAAAGGAGCCAGAATTTTCCTAGCTCAATAACGTTTCCTGTGTACCGCTTCAGCAGTCGCTACACCACCAACAGCAAGCATTTGCTAACTTCTTTGCTGGTCGAGTCCTTTGCCGTCTCCACCCTCTACTGTCACCATCACACGCAATGCCCCCGGACGATATTTCGTGATCTGTCTCTGCGAGTTTGAACCTGTATCACTGCCGATCACCGCTTCCACGGTCGGCATTGATGTTGGTTTTAAAAATTTGTTCATCACCGATACCGGATTTAAACAAAGCAATCCCCGCCATACCTCTAAATACGCGGCACGCCTGGCGCACACCAGCGCCGGTTAAGCAGGAAGGCCAGAAGCCCGAAAAACCGCGCAAGAGCACACTTAAAGGTTGCCCGACTCACGCGAAAATTGCCGATTGTCGACTGGATGCTCTGCACAAGGCGACCCGCAAACTGATTAACGATAACAGGGTTGTTTGCGTCGAATCTCTTAAGGTTAAAAACATGATACGCAACCCGTCGCTATTCCAAGCAATAGCAGACGCGAGTTGATTCGCAAGCTCCGGTACAAAGGCGAGTGGACAGGGTGTAGCATGGTCGCTATTGACTCGTTTTTCCCGTTCTCAAAGTGCTGTATCTGTTGCGGTTTCAACATGCAAAGAATGCCTCTTGATATTCGTAAATGGCACTGCCCTGAATGCGGCGCAGACCATGATCGTGACATTAACGCGGCAAAAGCCGCTGGGCTGGCAGTGTTAGTCCACGGAGAGCCTGTAAATCCTGAACAGCTTAATGCGGCTTAACTTCGGCTCCGTGAAGTGGGAATCCTCGCTCTTTTGGGCGGGGAGCAGCCAAAAGGGGGGCCTGTTACGGTGCAGCGCCGAGTAAGACACCTTACAACGCTGAAGTTAGTATTACAGTTTAGTTTAATAACACAACGCATTCACTTCAATTTATTATTTTGTAGTCCATCGATTACATGATAATCATCTAATTATTACGTAATTAATGTCTTTTTCTGATGTGCATTCTTGATTGAATTGTTCATAATTAATTTCATGAGTCATGAAATTTTTTATCACTTGAGTAAAATGGTTTTTTATTAAATAACTCCGGATGAACAAGACCGCTGAATACAAGTATCAATGCTGTTTTCCGTTATCTAAAAAATTGCACCACACTAGGGAACACAACAGCGTCGAACAGTTATGTTCAACAGGGCTATCTGCTTCTAAAATAAGAAAATATGCACGATAAGAACATCTGTTGGTATCCCACAAAACAATCATGAATAGAAAAAATGCCTGTTCGGCGTAATCCTGCTGTTTTCGGGTAGTATCAACGCGAGGATCCGAACACCGTAATCAGATTATTACGTGCATTAATTGACGCAGTAGTATCGGTCAGATAAATCACAGCAATACGCGGGAACCTCGATTGCCCTCGCAGGCCAAAAATTTTTAATCTGCGACCAGATTATGCTGCCCTTAGTATAACCGCCGCCAATGATATCCTCGGGAACCAGTAGAGCGTCAGCATTCATACATACGATAACGGGCTATCACATTACTATTTAAAAAATAACGTAAACATGTCAGTCGCCCCTAGAGTTTTAAGTTTTTTAATATTATTAGAATACAGAAAAATAACATTAACGAATACTTGAAATAATGTAATACACAGATTACAATATAGGTAACATTGCGTTCTAAAAACGCTCTTGATTCAGCACAATGTAAAAAACAAATAGAGCCATCGCATTAATTACGTCGTCCTATCAAATAAATCTC
Organism: Escherichia sp. E1130; assembly: GCF_005781065.1. Classification (NCBI taxonomy): domain Bacteria; kingdom Pseudomonadati; phylum Pseudomonadota; class Gammaproteobacteria; order Enterobacterales; family Enterobacteriaceae; genus Escherichia; species Escherichia sp. E1130. The sequence goes on along the minus strand of NZ_VATL01000039.1, from coordinate 9,930 downwards.
TAACAAAAAATGTCAAAGATAATGGCGTCTTTAATTTTCTGGTTGTGCCAGGTCATATATGGCAATAACATTCTATAAATCCCTCTGGGGTTGAGGTGTCGGAAGTTTGAATAGTTCCTTTTAACCAATTGACAAGAATTTTATTCACTTTATGGAAAGTATCCAGGATGTTATATCATGTCATCACCTAATGTTAAACCGAAAAAAAACATGCAACTTACTGATGTGCATATAGTACAGTCCAAAAATAATGAGATTGATTTACTGAAATTAATCTTATCATTGTATAATGCAAAAGTTTTTATTCTAATCACCATACTCATCTTTTCCTGTGTTGGTTTATTTGTAACTTCGATGTTGCCACAAAAATGGACCAGCATAGCCATTGTTACTCCTGCTGAAACAGTTCAGTGGGGAGAATTGGAAAAAAAACTGACCAGTCTGCAAGTGCTGGGCCTAGGCATGAACGTTGACCGCAGTGCTGTTTTTGATTTATTTATCAAGAAATTTCAGTCTACTTTATTGCTGGAGAAATATTTAACCTCATCAGTTTATGTAATGAATAAACTGAAAAATGGAAATATAGACAAAATAAATTTCTATAGAACGACTTCAGCATTGAGTGAAAAAATGAAATCTGCTAGCAATAATAGCAAAAATCAAAATCACGTTTTGCCATATACATCCTGGATGCTTATGTATACAGGTCAAACCAGTGAAGAAGCGCAGGTTATATTGTCTGAGTATATAGATTATATTTCAAACGTTGTCGTTAAAGATTTCATGAATGATATACGTAACAAACTGGAAATAAAAATCCAGACTGAAAAGGAAATGCTTGCACTTGAACGGATTAAAATTAGAAACCATCTTGATACCGATATACAAAGGCTCAATTATTCACTGGAGGTGGCTCGTGCTGCAGGGATAAAAAAACCAATTTATAGTAATGGTCAGGCAGTGAGAGATGATCCTGACTTTTCTATTTCCCTAGGAACTGATGGTATTGAACGCAAGTTAAAGATCAAAAAAAACATAACAGACATTTCAGAACTTAATAGTGAATTACGGAATCGTGAGTATTTTGTTCAACAATTAACGACATCTAATATAGGTGATATTAAATTCATCCCATTTCAATATCAAGCGACCCCGTCATTTCCGATGAAAAAAGATGGCCCAAGTAAAGAGATTATAGTATTTCTGTCTGCAGTGGTTGGCTGCATGGTCGCATGCAGTGGGGTGTTGCTTCGCCATACCACATTATCAAGTAAAGATGTCCTGATTATGAGATAAAATACAAAAAGACTGTATTCATTAATCACTTGAGCTATGGACATCTGTTTCCACAATATACAGGACTATAGCTGTCTACGCTCATTTTTAATGATGTATGGGTTATAAATAGCTGCGCCTAATAGTAGATCACTTTGAGGGAACTCAGCCCGGATTGTGTGATCTGATCAATCGCAAACATCACAAACCACCAACCGGACTGAGCGATGCCGATCATAGCACCTATTACCCGTGACGAACGACGCCTAAAGTTCGTCATTTTATGGAAAGCGTAGGTCCATTCCCCGGAGGGCAACATGGTCTGGCAATGGAGCAGATAAGCGCAGAGTAGGGGTAGTGACCGGGTAGCTGCGATAACTGCCAACTTTTCTTCCCTCCACCTTCACGCATAAACGAACGTTTATGCAACCTCTCCTGCTCCAACGTGACGATGCGGCCTTGTGCATTGCAAAAATATATTGCAATATAAAATCAAATGGCAACAGGAAATCGCAATCATGCTCATCGGTTATGCCCGGGTTTCGACACAAGAACAGGATACTCAGGCCCAGATATCAGCACTAAAATCAGCCGGGTGTGAATTGATATTCCAGGAAAAAGCGTCGGGCGGCCGATGGGATCGCCCCGAGTTACAGAGACTTTTGCAGCAGCTACGCAAAGGTGATCAGGTCATTGTATGGAAACTGGACCGTCTTTCCCGCTCGCTGAAGGATTTATTGCTGACGCTGGAGAAGATTGAAAACACGCGGGCGGATTTCCGCAGCATTACCGAAAATATTGACACCGCCACTCCGGCTGGAAGGATGATGATGCAGATCGTTGGCTCCTTTGCTGAATTTGAACGCGCCATGCTTCGTGAACGAACACGGAACGGGCTTGCAGCGGCTCGTCAGGACGGTCGGGTTGGTGGACGGCGCCCCAAATTAACGCCACAGCAGCAAAAAGAGATTGTCTTGCTCGTCACATCGGGTCAGAAAACAGGTGCGGATGCCGCCCGACTGTTCCGTGTTCATCCTTCCACTGTGGTACGGCTTCTCGCCAGACACCGGATGTCTGAGAGCAGACAGACATAAATCTATGCGGGGATTTACAGCAGCGCATGGTTCGAAAATCTGACAGCGATGAATTATCGGCACTGCGGGCAGAAAATGTCCGGTTAATTTCGTTACTTGAAACCCATGGGATTGAGTGGCGAATTAAGCCGCAGGTTACGGTGCAAAAATTATCAACCTTATCTACTGCGGACAAAGTTGCACTGTTTCGCCGACTGTTCCGCGGGCGGGACGATGTATGGGCCCTGCGTTGGGAAAGTAAAAACAGCGGAAAATCGGGCTATTCTCCTGCCTGTGCCAACGAGTGGAAGCTAGGTATATGTGGTAAACCGCGGATAAAATGTAGCGACTGCTCTAACCGACAGCTTGTTCCCGTATCTGATCCCGTTATCTATCGGCATCTGGCAGGCGAACACACCATCGGTGTATACCCTTTGCTGGAAGATGACTTCTGTTATTTTCTGGCCGTTGATTTTGACGAAGCAGAATGGCAGGCCGATGCGTCAGCGTTTATGCAATCCTGCAATGAACTTGGTGTACCAGCAGCACTGGAGGTATCAAGATCTTGTCAGGGGGCTCATGTCTGGGTGTTTTTTGCGTCCCGTGTTCTGGCCCGGGATGCCCGCCGTCTGGGGACGGCTATTATCAGCCATACCTGTAGCCGGACCCGACAGCTCCAGCTGAGCTCTTATGATCGGTTGTTTCCGAATCAGGATATAATGCCAAAAGGTGGATTCGGTAACCTGATTTCGCTACCTCTGCAAAAAGGGCCGCGGGAGTCAGGTGGGAGTATTTTTGTTGATTCCACCCTCCGGCCTTATCCTGATCAGTGGGCTTTCCTTGCGTCGGTGATACCGATGAACGCTCATGATATTGAGCCTACGATATTACGGGCCATCGGAAATACTCACCCTCTGGATGTGACCTTTATCAACGAAGAAGATTTGGCCACACCATGGAAATCTGAAAAATTATCAGGAACCAGGCTCAACATTTCCTTGTCGGCCCCACTGAAGATCACTCTTGCGAATTTGATCTACTTCGAAAAAACACAATTACCTCAGGCGCTGGTCAACCGACTGATCCGGTTGGCTGCATTCCAGAACCCTGAATTTTATAAAGCCCAGGCCATGCGTATGTCGGTCTGGGATAAGCCCCGTGTAATAGGCTGTGCGGAGAATTACCCTCAGCACATTGCTTTGCCCCGAGGGTGCCTGGATGCCGCGTTATCTTTACTGCGCGACAACAGCATTGCCAGTGAAATCATAGATGAACGATTTGCAGGAGCTGCATGTGATGTGACTTTTCTGGGAAAACTGAGACCGGACCAGGAAGCTGCGGTTTCTGAGTTACTGCTCCATGACTGCGGCGTGCTTTGTGCACCAACCGCTTTTGGTAAAACGGTCACAGCGGCAGCAGCGATCGCCCGTCGAAAAACCAATACACTTGTACTGGTACACCGCACCGAATTGTTGAAACAATGGCAGGAGCGCCTCCGGTTGTTTCTGCAAACCAGTAATGATATTGGCGTTATCGGGGGCGGAAAACATAAACCTGGTGGCGAAATTGATATTGCGGTGATGCAGTCAATATCCAGGCATGGTGAGGTGGACCCGCTTGTTAAAAATTATGGTCAAATCATCGTTGATGAGTGCCATCATATTGGCGCGGTTTCCTTCGATGCCATACTGAAAGAGGCAAATGCCAGATATGTACTTGGTCTGACTGCAACACCAGTCCGACGGGATGGCTTGCATCCTATCATATTTATGCACTGCGGACCTATTCGTCATACGGCGGCCCGCCCGAAAGAAAGCCCCCATAATCTGGAAGTCGTATCCCGTACCCGATTTACGCCCGGGAATTTGCCATCTGATGCCAGAATACAGGATGTATTCCGGGAAATTGCGATGGATCAGGAGAGAACTTCAGCCATTGCTGGCGAAGCCAGGAACGCTTTCGAACAGGGACGTAAAGTACTGGTACTGACTGAACGCACCGACCACCTGGATGATATAGCATCCGCACTGGCCTCTCTGAAATTATCGCCCCTTGTTCTTCACGGAAGATTATCGAAAAAAAAGCGTACGATGCTTATTTCCGAGCTGAATGCTTTGCCGTCAGATGCGCCCCGTATTCTGCTGGCAACAGGTAAACTGGTCGGCGAGGGATTTGACCATCCTCCACTGGATACGCTGGTTCTCGCCATGCCTGTGTCGTGGAAAGGTACGTTACAGCAGTATGCCGGCCGTCTCCACAGGGCTCATGCTGGCAAAACTGATGTCAGAATAATCGATTTTGTGGATTCAGGTTATCCTGCGCTGCTCAGAATGTGGGATAAACGTCAGCAGGGTTATAAGGCGATGGGGTACCGGATCGTGACTGAAAATGTTTCAGGACCAGATTCAGGAACCCCCGTAAAATTAACATTGTGGTAACACTGATAATGGGACGGCAAAATGAAACGGATCTGGGATATTGATGAGCTGGCAGAACACTGGAGCCTGAAGTTTGAATAAACCCGACTGCTCAAAACCAAGCCAGCCAGAAACCACCTTCCATTTGCTGTTCAGCTTAAGTTTTATCAGAATACAGGTCGTTTCCCTTCGACAATCAATGAGATCCCGGAAACGCCACTCCACTATTTAGCCAATCAGCTGGACGTTGAAGTTCCCGGGCTTCAGGACTATGAGTGGTCAGGGCGAACCGGAGCCCGGCATCGTAAGGAGATCCTTAACTTCCTGGGTATTCGCCGTAACGGCTCATTTAAACCGTCTGGTCTGTTTCCTCCGGCTCTACAAAAATAATGTCCATCATTTTTAATGGACACTATCGTATGAAACACCGGACCTGGATCACTGAAGCTTTACGTCTTCACTTTGAAGAACATTTACCCCGGGTTGTGGCCGGGCGTCGCCTGGGTGTACCAAAATCAACAGGTTGTAGTATGTTCGTGCGCTTTCGGAGAGCTGGCCTTTCGTGGCCTTTGCCCGCAGGCATGTCGGAGCAGGAACTTGATGCCTGCCTTTACGGACAATTTTCCACGGTACCAGTCGTACGTCCTGAAAGCACCGTTATATCCGAAGCCCCCGTGGTAAAAAAACGTCCCCGGCGGCCCAACTTCCCTTATGAGTTTAAAATCGCCTTAGTGGAGCAGTCACTGCAGCCCGGAGCCTGTGTGGCGCAGATCGCCCGGGAAAACGGAATCAACGATAACCTGCTCTTCAACTGGCGCCATCAATACCGGAAAGGTGGCCTGCTGCCTTCCGGAAAAAATATGCCGGCACTGCTTCCCGTGACGTTAACGCCGGAGCCGGATAATAAAATCCCGGCCCCCGCACAGGAACCAGAGCAGATAAATACACCGTCCGACAGTCTGTGTTGTGAGCTGGTTCTGCCGGCCGGAACTCTCAGGCTTAAAGGTAAACTGACGCCGGCGTTATTACAGACACTTATCCGCGAAATAAAAGGGAGCAGCCACTGATGATATCTCTCCCTGCAGGTTCGCGTATCTGGCTGGTTGCAGGTATCACCGATATGCGAAATGGCTTTAACGGCCTGGCATCAAAAGTTCAGAACGTCCTGAAGGATGACCCGTTCTCCGGACACCTGTTCATCTTCCGCGGACGCCGGGGTGACCAGATAAAAGTGTTGTGGGCTGACAGTGACGGACTGTGCCTCTTCACCAAACGCCTGGAGCGGGGCCGCTTCGTCTGGCCAGTCACCCGTGACGGCAAGGTGCACCTTACTCCGGCTCAGTTATCCATGCTTCTTGAAGGTATCAACTGGAAGCACCCGAAACGAACGGAACGCGCTGGAATCCGCATATAACCCGTTGTAAAGTGAGGATATGGACACCTCACTTGCTCATGAGAACGCCCGCCTGCGGGCACTGTTGCAGACGCAACAGGACACCATCCGCCAGATGGCTGAATACAACCGCCTGCTCTCACAGCGGGTGGCGGCTTATGCTTCCGAAATCAACCGGCTGAAGGCGCTGGTTGCGAAACTGCAACGTATGCAGTTCGGTAAAAGCTCAGAAAAACTTCGTGCAAAAACCGAACGGCAGATACAGGAAGCACAGGAGCGAATCAGCGCACTTCAGGAACAAATGGCGGAAACGCTGGGTGAGCAATATGACCCGGTACTGCCATCCGCCCTGCGCCAGTCTTCAGCCCGTAAACCGTTACCGGCCTCACTTCCCCGTGAAACCCGGGTTATCCGGCCGGAAGAGGAATGCTGTCCTGCCTGTGGTGGTGAACTCAGTTCTCTGGGATGTGATGTGTCAGAGCAACTGGAGCTTATCAGCAGCGCCTTTAAGGTTATCGAAACACAACGTCCGAAACTGGCCTGTTGCCGGTGCGACCATATCGTGCAGGCACCAGTACCTTCAAAACCCATTGCACGCAGTTATGCCGGAGCGGGGCTTCTGGCCCATGTTGTCACCGGGAAATATGCAGACCATCTGCCGTTATACCGCCAGTCAGAAATATACCGTCGTCAGGGAGTGGAGCTGAGCCGTGCCACACTGGGGCGCTGGACAGGTGCTGTTGCTGAACTGCTGGAGCCGCTGTATGACGTCCTGCGCCAGTATGTGCTGATGCCCGGTAAAGTCCATGCTGATGATATCCCCGTCCCGGTCCAGGAGCCGGGCAGCGGTAAAACCCGGACAGCCCGGCTGTGGGTCTACGTCCGTGATGACCGTAACGCCGGTTCACAGATGCCCCCGGCGGTCTGGTTCGCGTACAGTCCGGACCGGAAAGGTATCCATCCACAAAATCACCTGGCCGGTTACAGCGGTGTGCTTCAGGCCGATGCTTACGGTGGTTACCGGGCGTTATACGAATCCGGCAGAATAACGGAAGCCGCGTGTATGGCTCATGCCCGGAGAAAAATCCACGATGTGCATGCAAGAGCGCCCACCGACATCACCACGGAAGCCCTGCAGCGTATCGGTGAACTGTATGCCATCGAGGCTGAGTTCCGGGGCTGTTCAGCAGAACAGCGTCTGGCGGCAAGAAAAGCCAGAGCCGCGCCACTGATGCAGTCACTGTATGACTGGATACAGCAACAGATGAAAACACTGTCGCGTCACTCAGATACGGCAAAAGCGTTCGCATACCTGCTGAAACAGTGGGATGCACTGAACGTGTACTGCAGTAATGACTGGGTGGAAATCGACAACAACATCGCAGAGAACGCCTTACGGGGAGTGGCCGTAGGCCGGAAAAACTGGATGTTCGCGGGTTCCGACAGCGGTGGTGAACATGCGGCGGTGTTGTACTCGCTGATCGGCACATGCCGTCTGAACAATGTGGAGCCAGAAAAGTGGCTGCGTTACGTCATTGAACATATCCAGGACTGGTCGGCAAACCGGGTACGCGATCTGTTGCCCTGGAAAGTTGATCTGAGCTCTCAGTAAATATCAATACGGTTCTGACGAGCCGCTTACTATTCGCCGGGTCTCAGCGACAGATAAAAACGCGTTTTCAGACTGGCTAATTAATACCCTTTATCCTCATGGTTCTGATCTCGCTGACGCCACTGAGGCTGCATTTAGCTGGTTTCAGCAGCGCCAGGTGGAATGTCCCGCCGATAAGGAACTGGAGCGCCTGGTACGCTCGTCTTTTCAACAGTTTGAACTTCATCTGTACCAGTGCTGCGCTGACAGTCTGTCCACTGACAGCAAAATCTTGATGGAAACCTCACTGAGCAATGACACTGAGGGAGTAAGTTTTGGCGACCTCAAAGCAGACCCCGGGCGTATAGGGCTGGAAAGCGTATTAAAAGAGGTCGAAAAACTCAATTTTATACGTTCACTGCATCTGCCGGTTGATATGTTTTCCTCTTTCAGCACAAAAGTCTTGCAACGTTACCGGCAGCGCGTGAACAGTGAAAGTGCCTGGGAAATGAGGCAGCATCCCTGGACAATTCGTTACGGTCTTTACGCTGTATTTCTGTACAGCCGTCAGAGGGAGATAATCGACGGGTTGATTGAGTTGTTCATTCAGATCGTCCATCGCCTGTCAGCGCGCTCCGAACGCCGGTTGGTTAAAACGCTGCTCGCAGATTTTCAGAAAGTCCATGGCAAAACGGCACTTTTATTCCGGATAGCGGAAGCGGTATTGAATAATCCTGAGGGGCTGGTTAAAGAGGTTGTGTACCCGATTGCGGGAGAGGACACGCTGAAAAGCCTGTTGAAAGAATTTAAATCGTCGGGCCCGGCTTACCAGCAACAGGTTCATAAGATCCTCAGGTCTTCCTACAGCAACCACTACCGCCGTATGCTGCCCAAAATACTGGATGCGCTGACCTTTTGCTCCGGTAACAGTCGCCACCATCCGGTACTGGATGCCCTTGACTGGCTTAAAGATCATGAGAGCAGTACTCAGCGTTATATACGGTTTGAAGATTCTATTCCCGTGGAGGGCGTGATTCAGCCCAAGTGGCATGACATTGTTATTGAAGAGCATCAGGGCGAAAAGCGAATCAACCGCATAAACTACGAGATATGCGTTATGCAGGCATTAAGGAGCCGCCTGCGCAGTAAAGAAATCTGGGTGGTGGATGCTGACAGGTACCGAAATCCTGATGATGACCTTCCGCAGGATTTTGATGCTAACCGTGAAAATTATTACCGTGACCTCGGTCAGACCACTGATGCCACCGCCTTCGTATCACAGTTACGTGATGAGATGAATGCCGCTCTGGCAGCCCTCAACCGCGATATGCCCAGAAACCTCAAGGCAAAAATTCTGTCTCAGGGTAAAAACAGGATCTCTATAACCCCCTTTGAGCCCCAGGAGGAGCCCGTTAATCTGGCGGGCCTGAAACGTGAGATCGCAGGTCGCTGGCCTATGACCAGCCTGCTCGATGTGCTGAAAGAAGCGGACCTTCGGATTGGATTCAGTGATCATTTTAAAAGCGTCGCAGACCGTGAGAACCTCGACAGAAAAAGTCTTCAGCAGCGTTTACTGCTCTGCCTTTACGGAATGGGAACCAATACTGGTTTAAAACGGGTCAGCGGAGGACGCCACGGGATAAGTTATAAAGAACTGCTGAATGTGCGGCGTCGTTTTGTACATAAGGCAGCTTTACGCAATGCCATTGGTCAGGTTGCCCGGACGATTTTTGCTGTTCGTAATCCTGCCGTCTGGGGAGAAGGGACAACATCCTGCGCTTCAGATTCCAAAAAGTTTGGCTCCTGGGATCAAAATCTGATGACGGAATGGCATATCCGGTATGGCGGCCGTGGCGTTATGATTTACTGGCATGTGGAAAAGAAATCAACCTGTATCTACTCCCAGCTCAAGCGCTGCTCTTCCTCTGAAGTTGCCGCCATGATCGAAGGCGTTTTGCGCCACTGTACTGACATGGATATTGAGCGGCAGTACGTTGACAGCCACGGACAGAGTGAAGTTGCCTTTGCCTTCTCTTATCTGCTGGGGTTTGACCTGCTACCACGCCTTAAGGCCGTGGCCAGCCAGAAACTCTATCGTACCGGTGATGACAAGCCCGGCGACTATCCAAATCTGGAGCCTGTGTTAACCCGCGCCATTAACTGTAAGCGTACAGTGAGAAC
>NZ_VATL01000038.1:0-27784 GCF_005781065.1 Escherichia sp. E1130 | reverse complement strand
AGGATAGGCACCTCCGGCAGCCATTATCGAAACATAGACTACCGGAGAGAGGAAAATGATAATGTGTATATATTTGCGTATTAAAAATCAAATAAACTCAATATATAGCGATATAACATATTGATTTAAAGTACTTTGTTGTGTTTTGTATAATCTTTATCGTACCGGATATCATATGGCCTACGCCTCCGACAAATCAGGCCAGCTAACATGTTCAGGGTCGGTTGTAACATCAACCGACTTAACCTTATTCTTATTGCGAATGGCGGGGGGCAGAAAACAGGTGGCGATCATATACGACGTCGCGGTTTTCACTCTATACAAAAAGTTTCCGGTGTCTACGATCTCACTCCAAATCAAACATGAATAGCAGGATTTTTCACATCCTACTTCAGATGGCGTGTCGTATTTGTGTCGTGCATGGACGACGCGCGAAGGAAAGGGATAACTAAAAATGACGTGTAACGACACAATCAACGTTGCGAACGCGGAAAAATCATGTAATTACAACGCGTTAAGTGTCGGCCTACGTTCTTCTAAGTCGTGGGCCGCAGGTTCGAATCCTGCAGGGCGCGCCATTACAATTCAATCAGTTACGCCTTCTTTATTTCCCCATAATTTCAGAAATGGAACATCTTTGGGACATCATCACCAAAAATGTCGTCAGTTTTCCTCGCGTGCTCCGTCAAATGATTAGGCGCAAGGTGAGCATATCTACGCACCACTTCTATGGATTCCCATCCGCCCATTTCCTGAAGCACTGATGAAGAACGTCAATGAATGCACCAGCAGAAACCAGTGAGTTAAGTTCAAACTGTAGTACAATTCTCTTCGGTATTAACAGGAAAGAATAGGCTATGAACCCTTATATTTATCTTGGTGGTGCAATACTTGCAGAGGTCATTGGTACAACCTTAATGAAGTTTTCAGAGGGGTTTACACGGTTATGGCCCTCTGTTGGTACAATTATTTGTTACTGTGCATCATTCTGGTTATTAGCTCAGACGCTGGCTTATATTCCTACAGGGATTGCTTATGCTATCTGGTCAGGAGTCGGTATCGTCCTGATTAGTTTACTGTCCTGGGGATTTTTTGGCCAACGGCTGGACCTGCCAGCCATTATAGGCATGATGTTGATTTGTGCCGGAGTGTTGGTAATTAACTTATTGTCACGAAGCGCACCACATTAAAAATAGTTTCGTTCGAGTTTAATAAAATGCATCAGCCCGTATGTTTATATGGGCTGCTTTTTTACGCTGCAATAATTCAAGTGATAGTGGACAAAAAGCACAATCAGTCGATGGGTTCACTGTAGGATGCAACTGCCTGAGCAGTGAACCCCCCGCTCAATTCCTGTCTGACCCCATCATTTTTCAGCCAATAATAAGTATTATTTTCTTTATTAAAAGCGTAAATTCTACAAATACCTGCATACTCACTATTTGTGTTCCATCCACTATTAGCTACATTGCCCCATTCCTGGAAAAGTCCTGCGTTAACTTCTCGCTTGATAATATGTCCTGAATTATGATCATTATAATCGTAACTGTCGATATCCTGCGCTTCAGGAAATTCTCCGTTCATGTTTTCAATCCACGGTAAAATATTTTTAACTGATTTATAATTTTCAATGCTGTATTTGAAAAAACGCTTCACGAGAAAAGTATAAGCGCCGGCGGATTTATTCGTTATTTTATCAGTGGCAAAAATAGCAAAAATCTTCCAAACGCACCTTTCATCTACATTCGGAAAAGTCACTGTGCCATCCTGACTAACCGCCAGAGCATTATTGCTTGCATCAGTGCTACAGCTCCATATTACCTTGTCATTATTAACGGGGTCATTATCAATGACCATCTTGAAGGTGGCGCCTGGGAACAGGCTATTAGGAAAATTGTAACCACCCTTCATATCATTTTTAATATCATAGATATGGTTATCAACTAAAACACCTGTAATTTTACTCATCATTGACTCTCTTTGTGTATTAGATAAAAGTATATTTCCGTGTAAAAGAATATACTAATGCAACTGATGAGTAATTGTTCTTATTTAAGGATTATATGGTGGCATGAATATGATTATATAATGCCTCTGAGTAGTGGCTACACCGATTATTTGTGTCCAATTAATATTTACAGGATTCTGACCAGGAAAGTGAAAAGGAAAGGAGCAAGCAAAGTTGCTCCCTTAAATCATTAATACTCAAGAATGCCGTGAGCGACAGGCAAATAGCGCAGGGAGAAATAGAGCGTGTCTTTGCCGCAGGAGGAACGTTTCGCTAACAGCGAAGCAATTTCTGCATCCGGTTTTGGTTTTGCTTCAAAGGTTTTACCTTTACCGGCGACAAACAGTTCATAAACAACGCCGCTGGCGGGGGAGAAAGTTTGGCAATCGGCACTGGCCTGCAGATAACGCTCACGCTGTTCGGCAGTAAGTTTATCGACGCCGCTACCATCCTGAACCCAGACGTGGATGCCAGTAGATTTCACTTGTTCAAGCAGTTGCCGATAGCCATCGGGCGACATGTTTCCGGCGAAAAAGCTACTGATATAAACCGGTTTCGCCGAAACATCACTGATCAGCCGTTGTGAGTTGTTTAACCACTTCAGCAATGGCTGGCGAGCGGCTTCGCTGCGCCAGTTCAGGTCGTCAATTTCTGCGCTGATATACCAGCCATCCGGCGTAACGCCGGGTGCGGCGCTCCATAATCTGGCCTGCTGGAGATCGGCGACCAGCAAGCGATTAAGATAGCTCTCCAGCGCCGCGGACGACTGCTTCTGATGCAGAAAAAATTCCGGATCGGCATGCAAACCAACAATCAGCTTCAGGCCAGCTTGTTGCGCAGCTGCGGCACGCTTAAACAATAATGCCCGCTGTTCTGGCTGGGTGAACGCATCGCCGTAACGGGTCCATTGCAGAATCAGGGTGTCGAATCCTTGCAAATGCAACTGACTCATCAGCCCACGCCACTGGGCGTCGGTGACCTGACTATCGCGATTTTGTGGCTGCCAGATAATACCTTTCATCGCAAAGGAAAAAGGACTGACCAACAAAAGTGTCAGCAATACGAAAATTAACTTACGCATTTACCAGTGCACTCCAATGGTGAGAAACGCGTTGTTGCGCTCCCCTGTACGTTGATTAATCGCCTTAAAGGTATGTTGATATTCGACGCCGAGACTGACTTTGTGCGGCCAGGCGTCGTAGTGCGTCTCGCCGGTCCAGATGTTCCAGCGAACGCCGACGCCGCCCACCTGCGCGCCCTGAGTACCTTTATCCCGATAGCCGTTACCTTGTACGTGAGCGTAAGGTTCAATAGTCTGCCCGTTCGCTACCTTCTGGTGCCAGCTAACTCGATAATCTGCCGTCCACGCCTGAATATCCTGACGAAAATATTGCGCCGCATCGAGATACAGGTTTTGCGCAAACCAGCCAGAACCGTTCGGGTGCCACTCATCGCTGTATTTTCCGCCGTTAAAGAACGAGGCGCTGGCACGCAGCATGGTGTCGGAGGCGCCATTTTGCCCGTTTAGTGGGAACTGCTGTTCAACGGCGAGGAAAAAGATCTGATCGCGCAGCGGCTTCCAGCGCAATCCGGTGCCGGTCATCGGATTTTTCACCGGCATCATCACTCCGTTTTCTCCGGTATCGGCAAAGACGCGGCTATAAACCGAGAGCAGGTCGCCTTCCAGCAGCATATTGCGCCCGATGCGGTACTCAGCTTCCAGCTGCCCGTAACTGCGATAGCTTTTACCTGGCGCCGAACCGCCGACATTATTGCTTGCCGAGCTTATTGCCCCTGAGCGTAACCCGATAGAGGAATCAAAATTAAAACTCCAGCGGCGACCGGTATCCTCATGCAAACGACGGAAATTAAAGCGTTGTTGATTTTGTTCCGGCGTTAGCGGTGTAATCAGCGCCTGATTATCAATGTCATCAATCACCTGCCGTGCGTAGTGCTGCGTCGCAGGCATATCATCCAGACGTTGATTCACGTAGGCCAGTTGTCGGATCAGTGCCGGATCGTCCGGTAGTCCTTTATGCGCCTGTTCCAGCATCTCCCGCGACTGCGCGATATCACCACTATCCCACAGGGCGTAGCCGAGCGCCGCCTGGGTGTTGCTGTTATTGGGCTCCAGTTCAAGCGCGGCGCGCAGATCGCTCACTGCCGCTGAGACATTATGACGTTGCCGATAAATCGTTGCCCGCGCGACGTAAGCATTGGCAGAAGGCGCAATGTTAATTGAGCGAGTGAGATCGTTCAGTGCAAGTTCTGGCTGAGCTGGGATATAACGTTGCGCATGCAGCCACCAGTATTGGGCATTGTTTCCCAGCCCGCGTTGTTCTGCCTGTTGAAGCCAGCGATCGCGAGCCGCGCCATTTCCCGCCGCCTGAGCGGTATTGGCGGCGGCGAGCAGATCCTCATTGCTCATTTCGTGAAGTCTGATTTTCTCCCAGGCCGCCAGGGCGGTGCTGTAATCTTCCACCTGGTAAGCCTGATAAGCCACGGCGCGATGTTGCCAGGCGTTCGGTTGCCTTTTTTCCGCCTGAAGCCATGCATATAACGCCACGCCGGGAAGTGTTTCCCGATAACACTTCGCCAGGCGGTTCCAGGCGGCAGCATCGTAAGAAGGTGACATATCCCCAAGCAAACTAACGATTGCCGGGCAATTATCCGCAATACCCGGTAACTGGCTTTGCCACTGACGTTGCGCCGCCAGCGGTAAGGGTTTCGATAAAATCGCCACCTTCGCCGGAGTTGCCAGGTAAGGATGACTTTCCAGCAGAGACGCCAGTCGCGCCATTAAAGTCTGGCTGACGGTCGCATCACCCTGGAAGGGATAGCGTTGCAGCAATAAATCGGCAGCTTCGCGTGACTGCTCGTTCTGCATCAGTTGCCAGGTCAGTTGATCCAGGCGGGTAAGATTTGCCGGTTCTTGCTGATACAGCAATCGTGCCAGACGCAGGGCTTCAGCCTTGTTACGGGTCGCTACGCTAACGGCATAACGCTCTTCAAGCATTTCATCGGCGGGGAGGGTAGCGAGCAGTCTTTGCGCCGCGTCGTACTGACCTTCTTTTAACAGCACCGGTAGCGTTGCGCCAACAACATACTGGCGGTTATCGGCAAACTGTACCTGATGATTCGCCAATGCCTGCACGGGATTGGCGCTGTATTTCGATAACAGATAGAGCCAGCTTTTCTCTTGTGCGTCCGTGGTAAACAGCGGCGTATTTTCAGCGAGATAACGCTGGAGGCGTGCTTTTTCGCCACGATAAGCCAGCGCGGTCGCGTAAGTAATGTACGACTGTGGATCGGTGAAGATCCCCACTGATTGCAGAGCAAGGATCCGATCGTCCAGTTCTCCGGCAAGAAGAACGTCAAACCACTGACGGCGCTCTGCCGCGTTTAATGTATTCTGCTGGCGTGCTTCATTGTATAGCGTATCTGCCTGCGACCATTGTTTCAGGTAGATTGCCCGTTGCAGCAGATCGGTTCGCAGCGTTTTTCCTTCCGGCGATGCGGCAAACGTTGCATCGTTCAGTTGCGCTCTGGCGACAGGCAACTGCGCCAGCCGCAGCGCATTCTGCCCGACTTCACTGCGACAACGCAGGGTCGGTGCAGCATCGCACGCTTTTTGCTGGGCGAGCAACTCTTCAACAGTAGTGACGCTTTTCACTTCCACTGGAATTGCCGCCAGATTTCGCTCAAGCCGGGCATCCCCTGGGTGACGTTTCAGTTGATCCTCAAGCAATAATCGCGCGCGGTCATCATGACCAAAATGGCGATAAGCTTCCGCCAGATATAACGTCAACGGAATATTATCCGGCACCTGCTGGTGTATATATTCAAATTCGCGGATGGCGGTTGCTTCGTCGTTATTTTTCTGTGCCTTCAGCGCCTTATCGAGACGGGGATAAATAACAAAATGGCGATAGTCGCTCAGCCCCAGCTCTTTTGCGCTGGTGCCGATATTGTCTGCGAGTGCGCTGGTACTCAATAAAGACGTCAGCAGTAAACCAGACCATCCGATGACGCGATTAAGGTTATTCTCCTTCATTTTCGGACTCCAGTTGCGCAACCTGTTCTGTGTTTAAACCTGCTTTAAGTAATAATGATTGCATCGAAACTTGTAATTCGCGTTGAATTGACAGTACGCGATCCAACGTTTCTTGGCTGATAACGCCTTCGGTGACCAAAAACTTGCCGAGCGGCAGAGAACTGCGTTCATGGCGCAATAACAACACGTTAATGGCTGAACGATTAATATGACCGAGCGTGGTCAGTATTTCGGCGAACAGGAACTGATGCGGCACATATTGCCGCCAGATTTCACCGGCCTGCTGTTCCGTGAGCCACTGATGCTGAACCGCATTGTACAACATTGCCCGTGGATCGTGGCCGCGCCGACGTGCATACCAGTGACGTAATCCAGTGACAATTTGTCCACGCAGAACAATGACGTAACGTACTTTCCGTCCGACCTTACGCGCCAGCGCCGCCAGAGAAACCGGGTCAATACCGTCTTCACTACCGACAATTAACTCATCATTTTCCAGACGCAGCGGCAGTACCGCATAATGTAGCGCCACAGAGGCCGGCATTTCGGCAATCAGCGAAGAAGGGATCTGCCAGGCATCGATGGATTCCCACGCCACGCCGTTTTGTTCAGCCAGCGCTTGCGCCAGTTGTTCGGCGCTGATCAATCCTTGCATTAGCATCGAACCGCCGAGACGTAAACCTTCGACACGATTACGCAGTGCTGTATCGAGTTGCTCTTCGGTGATGACCTGATTTTCCAGCAGAATTTGACCTAACGGGCGCAACGAACGGGTATCGCCAGTCACGCTGGGGAAGTCATGCGTTGTTTTATCCCACGCGACGCGACGTGGATCGCCGTGTTGGAGTACCTGTTTTAGCGCGCGCCAGTTGGCCATGAAGTTAATCAGGTTGCCCCAGAAAAGACGCAGGACGGAAAGCAGCCCCTGCGTCAGGCCGTAGTAGCCAGTAACGAAAATCACCCGCTGCACGATGCGGTTAACCATCAAACCAAAGTTTAGCCACAGCAGGGTCATTAACCATGCGCTGCCGCTGAAAATAGAAAGGAAATGCCAGGCATCGGGCCACAAACTTTCATACGCCAGCAACAGCAAAAGCTGGATCATCACCAGCATCGCGAGGAAGCTGACAAAGTTACTGATTGCCCCTTTGCGGTCGCGCCAGAGAAAGTAGTTCAGCGTCAGGCTGGAGGTCCATTTATGGGTTTTAAAGCCCTGGAAAACAATGCCGATGATCCAGCGGGATTTTTGTCGAACCGCAGTCGAAAAGGTATCGGGGAAATATTCGCGCACGCAGATCATGTTTGATGTCCGTGCGTGCTGTAAAAATTTACGCTGCTCGCGTTCTTTGGCTTCGTCCACCACCGGAAAACGGACAAAAATTTCCGTCATACCTTTCTCTTTCAGGCGGAAACCAATGTCGTAATCTTCAGTAAGACTCTGCACGTCGAAAGCGATACCGTCACCGTCGGCTAACAGCGCGGTCACGGCGCGGCGGCTGAAGCAGGTACCGACGCCTGCGCTAGGCACCTGTCCGGCGAGAGCTTCACGCACCGGAACATCTTTGCCATGCAGTTCTGAAAACTCATCGATATAGGTCATGCTGGTGAAGTGCGTCCATTCGCGTTCGAACGGATACACCGGGATCTGAATCAGATCTTTACGCTCGACCAGATAGTTGAACAGACGCAATTCCATTGGCGAAATCACGTCTTCAGCATCATGCAGGATAAAACCAGCAAAGGCGAAATTGGCGCTACGTTCAAACTGGGTAATGGCATCCAGCACATTGTTCAGACAGTCTGCTTTACTGGTGGGGCCAGGACGCGCGCAGACCACCTTGTGCACGTTCGGGAAGCGAGCGCACACTTCGTCAACATCACGCTGAGTGTCAGGGTCGTTGGGGTAAGTGCCAACAAAGATATGATAGTTTTCGTAGTCGAGCGTGGTCGCTGCCAGCTCGGCCATATTGCCGATGACGCCTGTTTCGTTCCACGCCGGAACCATAATCGCTAATGGTTTTTCATCCGGCTTATACAGTTCGCGGTAACTCATTCGCGGGTAGCGGCGATAAACACTCAACTTGCGCTTAATGCGGCGTACCCAGTAGACGACATCAATGAAAAAATCGTCCAGCCCGCTGATGAACATTATGACCGCTAACGTTATCGCGATTACTTTTAAGCCGTAGAGCCAGGTAGCAAAAACATCAAGAAGCCAGTCCACACAAAAACCTTACATTAACGCTGGTTATGTTTAGGGTGGCGTATATTAAGGTTTTTTATGAATTGTGACAGCTTTTTACCGTTAATAGGTATGACTATTGCGGCACGTTATTTTTACACTGGTTATAAAAGCTGCCGATTGCGTAGAATGTAGACAAAAGCGTGGTGTCAAGGAGGGGAGGTTAACGTCATAGTGAAGAGGAGCGGTGGCACCGATCAGGTCATCATGTAGTGGAAGTGCCTGGAGGAGGTGAGCAGGGGAGATCATTTTCCCCGTGCTGAACAAAAAGACGGCGTTGCTGTGGGTACAGGAAGGTTAACTTCATTTCTCTTTCGACTATTAAAGTTTAATATTCAACCAGGAAATAAAGAACATTAAAATAACAAAGGAAAAAATAATCAAAGAGACATTCCTGAAAAATTCGTGCTCATAAAAAAGATAAAAAACGTACAAAATTGCGCACGCAACTTTCAGGACGTTTTTATGTTTAGAATTTTCTTTATCTTTAAAATTACATAAAAATATAAAGAAATATGAAAGCATGGCTGAAAACATCATTGATAAAGCGCGATATGGCAATCCTGAATTAAAGGTTTCGACTCCTAATAATATTATCGATAGCGTTGCAATTATAATTGCCACTTTTTTACTAGATGTGAAGGTGACGACAAAAAATATCAATGATATAAATAAGAAAGAAAAAAATATATAAATATTCGTTGATATATGTACTTTATGAGGAACAGTAAAATAGGTATAAATGATTGTAATTATGATGGAAATTATTCTGTATAGCATGCATGCTAACAGGCCAATCAGTAGTTTGTTTGCAAATTTATAAGGGGATTCGCTATTGGTAGATTGCATGGTTATTATGCTCTTAAGTTGTGTATTTTATTGGAACATTTCCTGGTTGACTAAAACAATGCTTTTAATAGGTGGTGGTGTAAATATCAATGTCATGCTCATTATCACAGACTACTATTACTCTACGAGTTATGTCAAAAAATAACGTTAAATCATAGGTTCCCTGTTCTCTGAAAATACTCTGCACAAATGAGGTGAAATTATTCCCATTTATAACTATTTTTACTTTACCTTCATAGATAAGCCAGCAACGGAAGCATTCAGCTGTACCAGATAATGTCACTATCTGACTGATTAGAAGATTTATATTGACCGGATGAGGTAAAAAAAGTCTGTCGTTGAGGCAATCAATATTATGTGTTTGATGAAACTCTTTTCTCATTAATGACGAGTTATCATATAGCAGGGTTATACTAAACGAGTCAATTCCATCAAGCTTTTGCATAAATTTGTTTGCTTTATAAATAAGCAACTTTGCTTGTGTTTTTGTCATGATGGTGATCTTTTATGCAAGGGGGAATTATTGGAATTCAAATGTTTTATATTCCTCTGTAATCATCTTTAAACTTAACATAGCCATGTCTCGGGTATCTTCATCATCAGATTGTAGAGAAATATTTAATCCTTTAATTAAGGTGTTATCGGGAAAAGCCATTGCTAATAATGAACACCAATATCGGACACTTTTTATTGTCAGAGGATTTTCCAGTATGTTGGCTATATTTGAAGCTACAATGTTTTTATCACACTTGTACAAAAAATCTTCGACCAACTGATATACACCGAAGCCATCACCTTCCCCAAACGATTGTAAAAATAACGGTATGGCTTCTTCAGCGTGATTTGCACCAAAATAAAGCCTTACATTGTTATATTTATTGATAAGTTCCTGAGTGATGTCATAATCATTTGGCATAGGTTGGTTTAGAGCAAGGAATGCTAATGCTTCTTTTTTAGTCATATTCATAATGGTTAATATTGCTTGCTGGAAGAATTAAGGTAAAAATGGTTCATAGACAGAATTAAATAGGAAGTCTTGTTTCCAGATAACTTTATCATGAAAAAGAGATTTGGCTTGATGCGTATAAATAATATGAGGATAAATAGTTTCTCCACCATAAATCATGTTCTTTCCCGTTACACCGGAGAATTCATTGGTTTTAATCTGTCGTTTAAGCCAGTGAATGACTTTACATAAGCATATTAATTTATCCGCAGAATCAGTTGTATTAATTTCTGTAAGTTGTAAGATTTTTTCCCCATTATACTCAATTAAATGCCCCGGCTTTATTTCAATCCAACCGCAACAACGATCAATGCTACTAAACTTTATTCTTCTATTGTTAGGTCTAATTCTGGGAATAAGATAAATTCGATGTGCTACAGCAGGGATTTTTTCTGTTAAGGTATCTAATTGCTTAGAGTATTCATCTTGTAGTGCAAACCAAATTGTATGTAATTGATACTTTGAGGCTATAATAGCGAGCCAATCAGACAACTCTTCATTCGTGCAAAAAACATTTATCCTGGCAGTTGCCATTCGTAATCCTTTTTATATAAAGATTTTTATCCGCATCTTATAAACTTGCTTACCTCATTGGTTGAAATGATTTTTAATTGTGATTGTATGAACATCACCGAAATAACTTGATATGAATAAAATAGCTAAAGCGAAATGGATGACGTGTTACTAAAAAACCATCCTGAAAAGGAAGCCTGAAAAAACGAGATGACGAAACTTCCACTCTCCATATTTCATCTGAAAAATAACTAAATTCGATATGGTTTTCATATAATCTCATTTCACGTAAGGTTCCGCTACCATAGGGGATCGCAATAGTAACGTGTTCCTGAATATCCTGTTTTATATCTATCAATAGCAATTCAAGAGATTCTTCAAAAGGTACGTCTTCAGTCACAAATAGTAAATAACGCCCATCATCTAATAAAATTGCAGTTTCAAGATAATCTGCAGGAATTGTAATTCCTGTATTTTTACCATGTGTACAGACTTCAGATTTAGAGCCAAAACGAGAGCGATCATCTATTTTTTGAATGAGTGATAGCGATATATAATTAACTTTTTCCATATCTTTTTACTCAAGATAAATGGATGAGATTACGAAAGCATTAAATGAGAAATTCATTATTTTGATTTTTTTTTGCATGTTATTTTTAATCAATTTTGTAATCATGGGGATAGTTATATTATTACTCTAAAGAACCACTGGTTATATATTTTTACCTACGGCTCATGTCTAAATATTTCTCGAATTTCAAAAGTTGAATATCCTTCGGTTTCCAATAATTCAATAAGCTCTTCCTTTGTTAGTTGATAAACACTAATAGGAAATGATATGCCAAGTCCTGAAATTGAACTTAGTAGTTCTTTATCTAAAATTTCAAAATTGCATTGATGTGAATAATATACATTGTAAAATAAATCTACACGGTCGACACCGTTCGTGGTAAATGCTATATGATTTTTTAAAATAAAATCGATATACCATTTTTGGTATTCGGTTGAGTTATATTCAATGCCAATACAATCTGGATGTTGAAGTGATAGTGCGCCAAAGTCGTATTGGCGGTGCCGTATTTTATCAACATCGGTCTTTTCGTTTGAATCAATAAATTTGAATGATTCTTTAAGTTGTGGTAATAATTTATGCGGGGAGAAATTATCACCATATAAATCGAGTGTAATACGAATTATTAACAAGAGTTTATCCATTAAAAATAATATAAGTTGTTTTTATAAAAATAATATATTTGGCTGGTGAAGTTATCCGGATAATACATTCATGTTATATATGTTATCCAAAGGCAGTTGCGCTACCGCCATACCCTGATAAAACTCACCATCTGCACGAAACGGATTTTACGCTTTTTCTGTCGACGAAATATAAATTTCTCAATTCAAATAATATCCATTGCGTTATCCGACCAGTCACTCCCTCTCCGGCAGCACAATCACAAACCTTGTCCCCCGCGCATCCGACGTTACTGCAACCGTACCCTTATGCGCCACGACAATAGATTTCACAATCGCCAGACCAATACCGCTACCTTCGCCTTTTCGCTGGCGGGAAGGGTCAACGCGGTAGAAGCGGTCAAACAGTCGCGGTAAGTGTTCGGGCGGAATCGGCGTACCAGGGTTTTCGACGGAGACTTGCACCTGGTGATCGACCGTCTGACAGCGCACTACAATTGCCTCTCCGGGGGGCGTATAACGCAGAGCGTTCGAAAGCAGGTTGCTTAACGCCCGACGCAGCATCAGCGGGTCGCCCGCAACCTGACATTTGTCGCCAACAAACCGCAATTCCACGCCGCGATCTTCCGCTAACGCCTCGAAAAAATCGAACACTTTGCCGACTTCATCCACCAGGTTGAGCATTTTCTTTTCGGGAATTAACTGGTTGTTATCGGCCTGGGCGAGAAACAGCATATCGCTGACCATTTTTGCCATTCGCGTCAGCTCTTCGAGATTAGAGTAGAGCACATCTTCCAGCTCTTTCTGGCTGCGCGACTGGCTGAGGGCGATTTCCGTTTGCGTAATGAGATTAGTAATTGGCGTACGAATTTCGTGGGCGATATCCGCTGAGAAATTGGACTGACGGGTAAAGACATCCTCAATACGCTCGATCATATGGTTGAACGACAGTACCAGTTGCTCCAGCTCAATGGGCACGGTCTGCGGGTCAAGGCGAACGTCGAGATCTTTCGAGGTGATATTCTGGATTTGACGGCTGACGCTGCGGATCGGCGCGTGACCTTTATGTACCGCCAACAGTACGATAAAGACAATCAGGATGCTGATTACCGATGCGGTCATAATAAGTTTATTCATCAGATCATTTATGTAATGAAGATGAAAATCGATCGAAAGCGCGATGTAGAGCGTATAAATCGGTTTGCCGTCCACCAGCGGGCCAACCGGCAAGCTAATCATCCGCCAGTTGCTGTGTTCCATATGCCCGTGACCGTGGCCTGGCATCATAATCGTCGGGCCAGAAAGGAGATACACCTCGCCGCCCTGCGCGTCTTTATCGGGTATGGCGTCACGCGTAAACTCGCGGATATCCGGCGCACCGGGGGAGTGATACACCGTTTTACCGTGGCTATCTGCCAGGGAAATCAACACGTTGGAATAACCACTGACGATATCTTCCAGCGTCATTAAGCGTCGGGCTTGCGTTTCGTCAGGGTGATTAAGTACCCGTTCAAGGGTAGCGCTAATCTCTTTTAAATCATTAATATCCTGCTCGGCAAAATGCACTTTTACCGAGTGGATCATGATCCAGGCAAAGGCGAAAAACGCCGCGATGGTGGCAAGGCTGATAAAAAAGGTCAGGCGGGTTGCCAGTGAAAATGGGCGCTGAAACGGCTTACTGGCCATCCGGCACCTCAAGCATATAGCCTACGCCGCGCACGGTTTGAATCAGCTTTGGTTCAAAGTCGTTGTCGATTTTGCCGCGCAGCCGCTTCACCGCCACATCAATGGCGTTGGTGTCGCTGTCGAAATTCATGTCCCACACCTGCGAGGCGATAAGCGAGCGGGGCAGCACTTCGCCCTGATGGCGAAGAAAAAACTCCAGCAAAGTAAATTCTTTACTGGTCAAAGTGATGCGCGTGCCGCTGCGGGTGACTTTGCGGCTGACGAGATCAACCATCAGGTCGGCAACCTGAAACTGACTTTCGATAATCACCGCCGCCCCACGCCGCAGTAGAGTGCGCACTCGCGCCAGCAGTTCAGCAAAAGCGAACGGCTTCACCAGATAGTCATCCGCTCCCAGCTCCAGCCCTTTGACGCGATGTTCAATAGTGCCAAGCGCGGTAAGTAGCAGAATCGGCATCCCTTTATTGGCGGAACGCAACATGCGCACGATATCCCAGCCGTTCACGTCCGGCAGCATAATATCGAGGATTATCAGGTCATAATCACCGGTCATCGCCAGATGGTAGCCATTCAGCCCGTTGTCGGCCAAATCGACCACAAAACCGGCTTCGGTTAACCCTTTGGTCAAGTATTCTCCGGTTTTTTTTTCATCTTCGACAATCAACAGTTTCATATTTCCTCCGCATGTTGCCAGGGCAATTCTAGAGTAGCGGGATCAGATGGCAATCGCTTATTGGCAAAATGACAATTTTGTCATTTTCCTGTCACCGGAAAATCAGAGCCTGGCGAGTAAAGTTGGCGGCATAAAATCACCAGAAATTATGAGCCTATGTCTCCTTGTAAACTTCTGCCATTTTGTGTGGCCCTTGCGCTAACCGGTTGTTCACTGGCACCGGATTATCAGCGTCCGGCAATGCCCGTTCCTCAGCAGTTCTCACTCAGCCAGAACGGCCTGGTTAACGCAGCAGATAACTATCAGAACGCGGGCTGGCGCACTTTCTTTGTTGATAATCAGGTGAAAACGCTGATTGGCGAGGCGCTGGTGAATAACCGGGATTTGCGCATGGCGACGCTGAAAGTTCAGGAGGCGCGGGCGCAATATCGTCTGACCGATGCCGACCGCTACCCACAGCTCAATGGCGAGGGCAGCGGCAGCTGGAGCGGCAATCTTAAAGGCGATTCAGCCACGACGCGGGAGTTCTCGACTGGCCTTAACGCTAGCTTTGACCTCGATTTTTTCGGTCGTTTAAAGAACATGAGTGAAGCCGAGCGACAGAATTATTTAGCCACTGAGGAAGCCCGACGCGCGGTGCATATTCTGCTGGTTTCTAATGTCGCGCAAAGCTATTTCAATCAGCAGCTGGCTTATGCGCAATTGCAAATAGCCGAAGAAACGCTGCGTAATTATCAGCAGTCCTATGCGTTTGTCGAAAAACAATTGTTGACCGGTAGCAGCAATGTTCTGGCGCTGGAACAGGCTCGCGGAGTGATAGAAAGTACCCGTAGCGACATCGCTAAACGTCAGGGGGAACTGGCGCAGGCGAATAATGCATTGCAACTGTTATTGGGAAGCTACGGCACGCTACCGCAAGCGCAGACAGTAAACAGCGACAGCCTGCAAAGCGTTAAATTACCGGCGGGCTTGTCGTCGCAAATCTTATTGCAGCGCCCGGATATTATGGAAGCTGAACACGCGTTAATGGCGGCTAATGCCAATATTGGCGCTGCACGTGCGGCATTTTTCCCGTCTATAAGCCTGACCAGCGGAATATCGACCGCCAGCAGCGATCTGTCGTCATTATTTAACGCCAGCAGCGGGATGTGGAATTTTATACCCAAAATTGAGATCCCCATTTTTAATGCCGGACGCAACCAGGCAAATCTGGATATCGCCGAAATTCGCCAACAGCAGTCGGTGGTGAATTATGAACAGAAAATCCAGAATGCTTTTAAAGAAGTGGCAGATGCGCTGGCATTACGTCAAAGCCTGAACGATCAAATCAGCGCCCAGCAGCGTTATCTGGCATCGCTGCAAATTACTTTGCAACGGGCGCGGGCATTATATCAGCACGGCGCGGTAAGTTATCTGGAAGTGCTGGATGCCGAACGTTCTTTATTTGCAACCCGACAAACTTTACTTGACCTGAATTATGCCCGTCAGGTTAACGAAATTTCTTTATATACCGCACTTGGTGGCGGTTGACACCAATATACTCGTCATACTTCAAGTTGCATGTGCTGCGTCTGCGTTCGCTCACCCCAGTCACTTACTTATGTAAGCTCCTGGGGATTCACTCGCTTGTCGCCTTCCTGCAACTCGAATTATTTAGAGTATGACTTTTAACTCCAGGAGAGAATAAATGAAAAAAGCACTGCAAGTCGCAATGTTCAGTCTGTTTACCGTTATTGGCTTTAATGCCCAGGCTAACGAACATCATCATGAAACCATGAGCGAAGCACAACCACAGGTTATTAGCGCCACTGGCGTGGTAAAAGGTATTGATCTGGAAAGCAAAAAAATCACCATCCATCACGATCCGATTGCTGCCGTGAACTGGCCGGAGATGACCATGCGCTTTACTATCACCCCGCAGACGAAAATGAGTGAAATTAAAACCGGCGACAAAGTGGCGTTTAATTTTGTCCAGCAGGGCAACCTTTCTTTATTACAGGATATTAAAGTCAGCCAGTAACCCAGGTTTAATGAGATGAAAAAAATCGCGCTTATTATCGGCAGCATGATCGCGGGCGGTATTATTTCTGCGGCAGGTTTTACCTGGTTTGCAAAGGCTGAACCGCACGCAGAAAAAACGTCGACCGCAGAACGTAAAATTTTATTCTGGTACGACCCGATGTATCCCAATACGCGGTTCGATAAACCAGGTAAATCGCCGTTTATGGATATGGATCTGGTGCCGAAATATGCCGATGAAGAGAGTTCTGCGTCAGGTGTTCGCATTGACCCGACTCAGACGCAGAATCTGGGGGTGAAAACGGCTACCGTCACGCGCGGGCCGCTGACTTTTGCCCAGAGTTTCCCGGCGAATGTCAGTTACAACGAGTATCAGTATGCCATTGTGCAGGCTCGCGCCGCCGGGTTTATCGACAAGGTGTATCCGCTTACCGTGGGCGATAAAGTACAAAAGGGCACACCGCTTCTCGACCTGACCATTCCCGACTGGGTGGAAGCGCAGAGTGAGTATTTACTGCTGCGCGAAACCGGCGGTACGGCGACCCAGACTGAAGGCATTCTTGAGCGGCTGCGACTGGCGGGAATGCCGGAGGCGGATATTCGCCGCCTGATCGCCACGCAAAAAATCCAGACTCGCTTTACGCTCAAAGCACCCATTGATGGCGTGATCACCGCGTTTGATCTGCGCGCGGGAATGAATATCGCCAAAGATAATGTGGTCGCGAAAATTCAGGGTATGGACCCGGTGTGGGTCACTGCTGCGATCCCGGAGTCCATCGCCTGGCTGGTGAAAGATGCCTCGCAGTTTACCCTCACCGTTCCGGCGCGACCGGATAAAACACTCACCATCCGCAAATGGACCCTGCTACCTGGCGTGGATGTCGCGACCCGCACGCTGCAGCTGCGTCTGGAAGTCGACAACGCCGACGAGGCGCTAAAACCGGGTATGAACGCCTGGTTGCAACTCAATACCGCCAGCGAACCGATGCTGCTCATTCCGTCACAGGCGCTGATTGATACCGGCAACGAACAGCGGGTGATTACTGTTGATGCCGACGGGCGCTTTGTACCGAAACGCGTTGCTGTTTTCCAGGCATCGCAAGGCGTCACCGCGTTACGCTCTGGTCTGGCAGAAGGTGAAAAGGTGGTTTCCAGCGGCCTGTTCCTGATTGATTCTGAAGCCAATATTTCTGGCGCTCTGGAGCGGATGCGCTCTGAAAGTGCTACCCATGCGCATTGAGGGAATAACCAATGATTGAATGGATTATTCGTCGCTCGGTGGCAAACCGTTTTCTGGTGCTGATGGGCGCGTTGTTTCTAAGTATCTGGGGTACCTGGACCATCATTAACACGCCAGTGGATGCGCTGCCGGATCTCTCCGATGTGCAGGTGATTATTAAAACCAGCTATCCCGGTCAGGCACCGCAAATCGTTGAAAATCAGGTGACTTATCCGCTAACTACCACCATGTTGTCGGTGCCTGGCGCGAAGACTGTGCGCGGTTTCTCGCAGTTTGGCGACTCTTATGTGTATGTCATTTTCGAAGATGGCACCGATCCGTACTGGGCGCGCTCGCGGGTGCTGGAGTACCTCAACCAGGTACAGGGTAAGCTGCCTGCGGGAGTCAGCGCCGAGCTGGGGCCAGATGCCACGGGTGTTGGCTGGATCTATGAATATGCACTGGTGGATCGCAGCGGTAAGCATGATCTGGCCGATTTACGCTCATTGCAGGACTGGTTTCTCAAATATGAGCTAAAAACCATCCCTGACGTTGCGGAAGTGGCGTCGGTGGGCGGTGTGGTAAAAGAGTATCAGGTGGTTATCGATCCTCAGCGCCTGGCGCAGTATGGCATCAGTCTCGCCGAAGTAAAAAGCGCGCTGGATGCTTCAAACCAGGAAGCGGGCGGTTCGTCGATCGAACTGGCGGAAGCGGAATATATGGTGCGCGCCAGCGGCTATCTGCAAACGCTCGACGACTTTAATCATATCGTTTTAAAAGCCAGTGAAAATGGCGTGCCTGTTTATCTGCGTGATGTTGCAAAGGTCCAGATTGGACCGGAAATGCGCCGGGGCATTGCCGAACTGAACGGCGAAGGCGAAGTGGCTGGCGGGGTGGTGATCCTGCGCTCCGGCAAAAACGCCCGTGAAGTGATCGCCGCCGTGAAGGACAAGCTGGAAACGCTGAAAAGCAGTCTGCCGGAAGGCGTGGAGATAGTTACAACATACGATCGCAGCCAGCTCATTGACCGCGCCATCGACAACCTCAGCGGCAAGTTGCTGGAAGAGTTTATTGTGGTGGCGGTAGTCTGCGCGCTGTTTCTCTGGCATGTGCGCTCGGCGCTGGTGGCGATTATTTCGTTGCCGCTGGGGTTGTGTATTGCTTTTATTGTCATGCACTTCCAGGGGCTGAATGCCAATATTATGTCGCTGGGCGGCATTGCGATTGCCGTCGGGGCGATGGTCGATGCCGCTATCGTCATGATCGAGAATGCGCATAAACGGCTCGAAGAGTGGCAGCACCAGCATCCTGACGCCACGCTGGATAATAAAACGCGCTGGCAGGTGATCACCGATGCATCTGTTGAAGTAGGTCCGGCGCTGTTTATCAGTCTGCTGATTATCACGCTGTCGTTTATCCCGATCTTCACCCTGGAAGGGCAGGAAGGGCGTCTATTTGGCCCGATGGCGTTCACCAAAACTTATGCGATGGCGGGGGCGGCGCTGCTGGCGATCGTAGTGATCCCTATCCTGATGGGGTACTGGATCCGTGGCAAAATTCCGCCAGAAAGCAGTAACCCGCTCAATCGCTTTTTGATTCGTATTTATCATCCGCTGTTGCTGAAAGTATTGCACTGGCCGAAAACCACGCTGCTGGTGGCGGCGCTTTCGGTGCTGACGGTTCTCTGGCCGCTCAATAAAGTTGGCGGGGAATTTTTACCGCAGATCAATGAAGGCGACTTGTTGTATATGCCATCGACGCTGCCAGGGATTTCCGCAGCGGAGGCGGCGAGCATGCTGCAAAAAACCGACAAGCTGATTATGAGCGTACCTGAAGTGGCGCGGGTATTTGGCAAAACCGGGAAAGCGGAAACCGCCACCGATTCTGCTCCGCTGGAGATGGTCGAAACGACCATCCAGCTTAAGCCGCAGGAGCAGTGGCGGCCAGGCATGACGATGGACAAAATCATTGAGGAACTGGATAACACCGTGCGTCTGCCGGGACTGGCGAATCTGTGGGTGCCGCCAATTCGTAACCGTATCGATATGCTCTCGACCGGCATTAAAAGCCCCATCGGCATTAAAGTTTCCGGCACTGTGCTGGCGGATATCGACGCGATGGCGGAGCAAATTGAAGAAGTGGCGCGAACGGTGCCAGGCGTAGCTTCTGCGCTTGCCGAGCGTCTGGAAGGTGGGCGCTATATCAACGTTGAGATTAACCGTGAAAAAGCCGCGCGTTACGGTATGACGGTGGCGGATGTGCAGTTGTTTGTGACTTCTGCGGTGGGCGGGGCGATGGTTGGCGAAACGGTGGAAGGGATTGCCCGTTATCCAATTAATCTGCGTTATCCGCAAAGCTGGCGCGATAGTCCGCAGGCACTGCGCCAGTTGCCGATCCTGACGCCGATGAAGCAGCAAATTACCCTCGCAGACGTGGCCGACGTTAAAGTCTCTACCGGACCGTCGATGCTGAAAACCGAGAATGCGCGCCCGACGAGCTGGATTTATATCGATGCCCGCGATCGTGACATGGTGTCGGTGGTCCACGATCTGCAAAAAGCAATTGCTGAGAAAGTGCAGTTGAAACCAGGCACCAGCGTGGCGTTTTCCGGGCAGTTCGAGTTGCTGGAGCGCGCCAACCATAAGCTGAAACTCATGGTGCCGATGACGCTGATGATCATCTTCGTGCTGTTGTATCTGGCGTTCCGTCGGGTGGGCGAAGCGTTGCTGATTATCAGCAGCGTACCGTTTGCGCTGGTGGGCGGCATCTGGTTGCTGTGGTGGATGGGCTTTCATCTTTCTGTGGCAACGGGCACTGGCTTTATCGCCCTTGCCGGGGTCGCCGCCGAATTTGGCGTGGTGATGCTGATGTATTTACGTCACGCCATAGAGGCCGAGCCGTCGTTGAATAATCCGCAAACATTCAGCGAGCAGAAGCTGGATGAGGCGTTGTATCACGGCGCGGTACTGCGCGTGCGCCCGAAAGCAATGACAGTGGCGGTGATTATCGCCGGTCTGCTGCCGATTCTGTGGGGAACGGGAGCAGGTTCAGAGGTGATGAGCCGCATCGCCGCGCCGATGATTGGCGGCATGATCACCGCACCTTTGCTGTCGCTGTTTATTATCCCGGCGGCGTATAAGCTGATGTGGCTGCATCGGCATCGGGTTTGGAAATAAAAGTAGAGCCGGGGAAGGATACCCGGTTTAACTGTGTGGATTGTGTCTTGCGACGGTCAGCACTAAATGTTAAAAGATGCCCCTCATTAAAAAAGACACACAGGGGAAAGGCGTGAAAAACGCGTCAACCGTATCGGAAGATACCGCGTCGAATCAAGAGCCGACGCTTCATCGGGGATTACATAACCGTCATATTCAACTGATTGCGCTGGGCGGCGCTATTGGTACTGGTCTGTTTCTTGGCATTGGCCCGGCGATTCAGATGGCGGGTCCGGCTGTATTGCTGGGCTACGGCGTCGCCGGGATCATCGCTTTCCTGATTATGCGCCAGCTTGGCGAGATGGTGGTCGAAGAGCCGGTATCCGGTTCATTTGCCCACTTTGCCTATAAATACTGGGGACCGTTTGCGGGCTTCCTTTCTGGCTGGAACTACTGGGTGATGTTCGTGCTGGTGGGAATGGCAGAGCTGACCGCTGCGGGCATCTATATGCAGTACTGGTTCCCGGATGTTCCCACCTGGATCTGGGCTGCCGCCTTCTTTATTATCATCAACGCCGTTAACCTGGTGAACGTGCGCTTATATGGTGAAACTGAGTTCTGGTTTGCGCTGATTAAAGTGCTGGCGATTATCGGCATGATCGGATTTGGCCTGTGGCTGCTGTTTTCTGGTCATGGCGGTGAGAAAGCCAGTATCGACAACCTCTGGCGCTACGGTGGTTTCTTTGCCACCGGCTGGAATGGGCTGATTTTGTCGCTGGCGGTGATTATGTTCTCCTTCGGAGGGCTGGAACTGATTGGTATTACTGCCGCTGAAGCGCGCGATCCGGAAAAAAGCATCCCTAAAGCAGTGAATCAGGTGGTGTATCGCATCTTGCTGTTTTATATCGGTTCACTGGTGGTTTTACTGGCACTCTATCCGTGGGTGGAAGTGAAATCCAACAGTAGCCCGTTTGTGATGATTTTCCATAATCTTGACAGCAACGTGGTGGCTTCTGCGCTGAACTTCGTTATTCTGGTGGCATCATTATCGGTGTACAACAGCGGGGTTTACTCTAACAGCCGGATGCTATTTGGCCTTTCTGTGCAGGGTAATGCACCGAAGTTTCTTACCCGCGTTAGCCATCGCGGCGTGCCGATCAACTCGCTGATGCTTTCCGGGGCGATCACTTCGCTGGTGGTGCTGATTAACTATCTGCTGCCGCAAAAAGCGTTTGGTCTGCTGATGGCGCTGGTGGTAGCAACGTTGCTGTTGAACTGGATTATGATCTGCCTGGCGCATCTGCGTTTTCGCGCGGCGATGCGACGTCAGGGGCGTGAAACACAGTTTAAGGCGCTGCTTTATCCGTTCGGCAACTATCTCTGCATTGCCTTTCTCGGCATGATTTTGCTGCTGATGTGCACGATGGATGATATGCGCTTGTCGGCAATTCTGCTGCCGGTGTGGATTGTATTCCTGTTTGTGGCGTTTAAAACGCTGCGTCGGAAAGCGAAATAATAGTGCCGATTGGATAAGGCATTCACGCTGCATCCGACAACACGATGACAACAATCTGAAGCCGCTCTCATCCATTCGATGAGAGCGGTTTTTTAATTACTGCTTAAATGCGTCCGCCAGGGAGCGAATATCATTGCTGGTTGGCGACTGATGAAGTCGCAGACCAAACTCTTCGACGATCGCAAATATGTGGTCGAATATATCAGCCTGAATGCTTTCATATTCCAGCCATACCACGGTATTAGTAAACGCGTAGATCTCAAGCGGTAAACCGTTATCGCCCGGAGCTAACTGGCGCACCATTAAGGTCATATCTTTACGAATCCGCGGATGGTTACGCAGATATTCGTTCAGATAGGCACGAAAGGTTCCAATATTGGTCATTCGGCGCAGGTTTAATACCGACTCCGTAGAACCTTGCTGGCGATTCCACTCATTAATTTCCTGATGGCGGCTGGTTAAATAAGGCTTTAACAAATGCGCTTTATTCAGCCGCTGCATTTCAGTTTCATCAAGAAAACGAATACTGGTGACATCAATACTGATACTGCGCTTAATACGTCGCCCACCGGATGCTGACATCCCGCTCCAGTTTTTAAAAGAGTCAGATACCAGCGACCAGGTGGGAATAGTGGTAATAGTATTGTCCCAGTTGCGCACTTTGACGGTGGTTAAACCAATATCAATTACTGCGCCATCCGCGCCGTATTTTGGCATTTCCAGCCAGTCGCCCAGTTTCAACATATCGTTCGCGGAAAGCTGAATACCTGCAACCAGACCAAGAATCGGATCTTTAAACACTAACATCAGCACGGCGGCCATCGCGCCAAGACCACTGATCAGAATCGCCGGTGACTGACCAATCAGCAGTGAGATCATCAAAATGCCGACCAGAATCGCGCCGATCAGTTTAATCCCCTGAAATATCCCTTTTAACGGCAACTGCTTTGCCGCCGGGAATTTCTGCGCCAGATTCAAAATAACATCCAGCAACGAGAAGACTGAAAGCAGCGCATACATCATGATCCACAACTGCGCGCAGGTGGTCAGAATATCAGCTGCTTCAGTGCCTTTTTGCAGCCAGAATACCGCCTGAATATTGACGATAATCCCCTGGAGGGTAAAAGCTAAACGGTGGAAGAGTTTATTTTGGGTAATGATTTGCAGCCACAGCCGTGAGCTGGCGATGGCACGTTTTTCGAAGGTACGTAGTACCACCCAGTGCAAAATAATATGCACTACAACGGCGGTCAGAAAAATAATACCAAAAATCATCACCATCGAGGTGGTGTGATCAAACTCAATACCCGCTAAATCTTCAACCTGGGATATTAAATCCTGCATAACATCTCCTATATACAACAGCGGCCTATGATGGCGGCTGAAAGGGAGTTATGCAAATCAGGAAAATCTGATGAAGGAATTTCCTGCGAGAGCTGATGGCAAATATAAAATTGCCTGATGCGCTACGCTTATCATGCCTACCTTGAATGAACTGGACGAACTTGTAGGCAGGATAAGGCGGTCACGCCGCATCCGGCATAAACAAAGCGCACTTTGTTAGCAATCTGAGCCGGGATGGGTTCCCGGCTGTCAGGATAATTACACTTCGGTTAAGGTGATACTTTGTGGCAGACGAGATTTCGGCAGCGTCGCGTTAAAATCTTCAACGCTGTGATGACCTACCGGAACAACCACCAGACTGGTATAGCCTTTCTCTTTCAGACCAAATTCTTCATCGAGGATGGCGGCGTCAAAACCTTCGATTGGCACCGCGTCCAGACCAAGCGCCGCAACGCCCAGCAGGAAATTACCGACGTTGAGGTAAACCTGTTTTGCCATCCACTCAGCATCATCATGCAGATCTTTACGGTGCATATCGGCGAAGAATTTGCGACCTTTATCGTTCGCGGCTTTCGCTTCCGGCGTGGCAAAGCGGCCATCGGCATCTTCCTGGTCAACAACCTGTTTCAGCCAGGCATCGTCCATCGCGGTTTTCGCGCAGAACACCACGACGTGCGAGGCATCAAGCATTTTACGCTCGTTGAACACATAATTACCGGCGGCGGATTTGGCAACACGCGCTTTGCCTTCTTCAGTGCTGGCAACAATAAAATGCCACGGCTGGGAGTTGGTGCTGGATGGGCTGTATTGCAGTAGAGTTTTGATCTGCTCGGCCTGTTCCGGGGTAAGTTTTTTGCTGGCATCAAATGCCTTAGTGGAATGACGCTTTAAGGCGACAGAAATGATATCCATAAAGACTCCATGTGTAAGTAATTTTGCGTGCCAGCAGATTACAAGGTTCAACGAGAAATGGTAAGCGAGAAAAATGCGCTATAGATTTACGTTTTAGCCAGGGCGCAGCCTTTTTTGATCTCGTTTAGCTAAGCCATCAACCACTAAATTCCATGAATCGTTGATCAGATCGCGAAGTAACGCTTCGGAGATTTCTTCGCCGGGATAGACCGAAATCCAGTGCTTTTTATTCATGTGATACCCAGGCTTAATGCTTGGATATATCTGCTGATTTAACAGGGATTTTTGTGGATCGGACTTCAAATTGATAAAGGGAACGCCGCGCAGTTCTGACGACAACATAAAAATCTTGCCGCCAATTTTAAAGACATCAAACTCCGGGCCAAACGGCCAGCAAAGCTCGACAAAGGGTAACTCAAGGGCCAGGCGTTTCGCCGTTTCGTGCAGTGATTGCTTATCCATAAACGTTCCTTTAGGCGAAGGAGAATAAGCAAAGTATGCCGCGAAGCACGACGATAATCGACGTTTAATCCGCCAGCGAGAACCAGCGTCGCCAGATAAAGCGCAGAACAAAATACTCAATAGCGCCCAGCACTAAAAACCACAGGCAAAACAATAAAGTGTAAAGCTGGCTAAGATCCATCAAATGGAACGAGGTCACCAGTTTTTGTGCCAGCGTCAGCCCCAGTGCGGGGGCGGGCAGCAGCAGGCAAGAGAGAAAAGCCATCAGCAAGATGCCAGCTGCGGTGGTCAAGGTTTCTAAAGGGTGTTTCATAACATTGTTAAATGTAAGTTAAAACACCATTGTCAGGGATATTCTTCTGTAAGGCAATTCCCGGCTTAGTCACCGGCCCAGATCTCACAATGCTTTTTCACCAACCCAATCAGCGAGCCGCCATCGGCGACGAAATCGCGCATCAATTGTGCTTCATTCAGGCCGCTGGCAACCTGGCGATACAGGGCCTCAATCGCACTCGACGCACCAATTTTATGTGCGGAAGGGGCGATTTTTTCCAGTAAACGCAAGGTGTCTTCCGTTAGAGGCCGACGATCGCCGGTGTGCGGATCGGTAATGACGCCTTCCAGACCATAACGGCAGGCCTGGAAACGGTTGAATTTATACAGCAGGTAATCTTTCTCCTGATGTTTGAACGGGCGTTCCGTCAGTAACCAGTGGGCGGTAGCCTGAATCAATCCTGCCATATTTACCGCATGGCTAAGAGTTAACGGGGTATCCATCACCCGAACTTCCACCGTACCAAAATGGGGGCTGGGGCGAATATCCCAGTGCAGATCTTTAATGCTGTCGATCATCGTGGTGTAACTCAGACAGCGAAACAGGGCTTCAAATTGTTGCCAGTTACTGACCCACGGCATCGGGCCATTATCGGGAAAGGCGGAAAAAATATTGGGTCGTGAGGAGGCAAAGCGTGTATCCGTTCCTTGCATATACGGTGACGCGGCGGAAAGGGCGATAAAGTGCGGCACAAACCGTGACAAGCCGTGCAGCAAATAAATAGCGTCATCGCCATTGGCGCAGCCAACATGGACATGCTGACCAAAAACGGTCGCTTGCTGGATGAGATAGCCAAAGTTTTCCAGCGTTCGTTGATAGCGTTCGTTATCGCATACCTCCTGACGCTGCCATTTCTGAAACGGGTGTGTGCCACCGCCGCAAATTTCCAGATGATGGTCTGCGGCTGCCTGCAATACGACTTTCTGCATTGCTGAAAATTGCCCGGCAGCCTGGTTAATATCACGGCAAACATCCGTCGCCAGCTCCAGCATACTTTCGGTGATATCGTGCTTTACCTCTCCGGCAGTGATCTCATTTTTAACCGCGTCAATCAGCGTTGAAGAGTCCTGGCTTAAGTCATAGCCCGGCGGATTAACCACCTGCATTTCCAGTTCAATACCGAGGGTAAAAGGTTCAGAAACATGAAAATCGGGTAATGGCATAGGTTTCTCTTATGTTGGTGTTTTCTATTCAGTATAGAAGTGGGAGCGGCTGGGCGAGATGCGGAAGTTCTGGAATGTTTCTTTCTTGTTGTGATTGCGAACTGATATAACAGTTTAAAACATCAGCAAAAGGGGAAGGTCGTGCCGGAAATTAATCAATATGGACAGACGGTCGGCGATGCGCTGCCGGACTGGCAAGGTGCAGCGGTTTTACCGCGTCATTTATTGGAAGGACAATGGTGTCGACTGGAGCCACTAGACGCGCAACGTCACGCAGGCGATCTGTTTGATGCATATGCTCAGGCGCCAGACGAGCGTGACTGGACGTGGCTTGCCAGCAGTCGTCCGGCAAGTGTTGCTGCTACCGAGTCATGGATCGCTGGCAAAGTGAATGATCTTTCACTGGTGCCCTTTGCCGTGGTTGATAATCGTTCTGCGCGGGCCGTTGGGCTGGTCTGTTTTATGGCAATCAAACGCGAACATGGTTCGGTTGAAATCGGCCATGTTACCTGGTCACCGCGAATGAAGAATAGCGTGCTCGGTACAGAAGCGATCTGGTTACTTTTGCAATGCGCGTTTGCTCATAATTATCGGCGCGTGGAGTGGAAATGTGATTCGCTTAATCTGGCATCACGCCGCGCTGCTGAACGTTTAGGTTTTGTTTTTGAAGGTCGTTTCCGGCAGAAAATCGTGCGCAAAGGGCGTAACCGTGACAGCGACTGGTTATCGATTATTGATAGCGAATGGCCGCAATGTGGCAAGGTGCTGCAGAGCTGGCTGGCGGAGGAGAATTTTGACGAGCTGGGAGGGCAGAAAAAAAGCCTGGCCCAGTTGCGGATCGGATAATGAATGACAGAAGTCCGAAACAGGATTTGCTGTATAAATAAACAGCTATTTTGCTAAGGAAGGGTAAGATAACGGCGGGTGCCTGAAGCTTTCCGGTTTCAGGTTTACTCTGAGGTCTGGAAAGATGAAGCCCCAGGAGATATTTCTATCAACCCTGGGGCTACCTACCCAAACCTGAACAATTTGGATGGTAGTCCCTTCTTCGCATGGAGGCAATATAAACATGCTGACGAAATATGCCCTTGTGGCAGTCATAGTGCTGTGTTTAACGGTGCTGGGATTTACGCTTCTGGTCGGAGACTCGCTGTGTGAGTTCACCGTAAAGGAACGTAATATTGAGTTTAAGGCTGTTCTCGCTTACGAACCGAAGAAGTAGCCGTTGTGCGGGGAGTAATCCCCGCATATCCGGTTGTCAGGTCAGGATGGTAAGGCACCTGCTTTACACTTTCGCCCGCGGTCAGTGATGGCTGCGGGCGATTTCGTTTTAAGGGCAATGATCAGTTTTGCCGACAGAAGTCCGAAACAGGATTTGCTGTATAAATAAACAGCTATTTTGCTAAGGAAGGGTAAGATAACTGCGGGTGCCTGA
>NZ_VATL01000037.1:0-66718 GCF_005781065.1 Escherichia sp. E1130 | reverse complement strand
CACTGGATGCTTTGCCTGCCGTGAACCCTGACAGTAAAGCTGGGAGTGCTTCCCAGTCAGCCTGTGATATGACGTTAGCGTTAGGATCAAGCGCAAATGCTTTAAAGTTATTTGTTGCCATCAGAGTAATACCCCCCAAGCGCCGGTATCAAAACCGCCGATATATTCGTTATCCATATCAAACCCAAAGAATTTATTTCCCTCGGAAGGTGTTTCAACCGAAGGTGTTTCAACATCACCGGCCCATACGCCAGCGGCTTTAACGGTCAGATAGCCCTGTTTGATAGCGGCGATCAGTTCAAGAGACACATCTGAAATATCAGTCTCAGGGAATACCCAGACCGAAATCGTCATGTCCTGGTTATCGACGATTTGCATTTTCAGGCCAGAGCCTGCTGTCGCAGCGTCCAGAATGGGCGGCAGCGAGTCGTTCCGCCCGTCCCAGTTGTTGATAGCGATCTTCGCTTTCAGAATGATGCGGTAGGTTGCATCGCTCAGTGTGGTGTAGCCTGAATCCGGGTCATACGGGCCTTGCCATACGCCCTGGTCATATCCGAGCCCGTCAGCATCCCAGCAGAAATAAACGCCACTTATCGGCTGGCTGACAATGCGACTACGTCCGATCCAGAGTCCGAGCGTATCGAGCTGCACACCGACTGCCGTATCGATATCGAAGGCAGAGATAAAGCCGCCCATGCTTTTGGAAATATCGATAAGCGGCCGGGTACTCAGGTCAACGTGATCGAAGAATTTGGGCTTGGTCGCGTGGTAGTTGGTGATCCTGTCCGTGTATTTGCTCATGAGGTCACCGTGAGAGCGATATTTTCGGGATTACAGGACGCTGATTCGTTGTAGGCAATAACGATATTTGCCGCCGCTACCGAACCGGAAGACTTTCCGATCAGCAGTTCGGTGATGTCGTAATAGCGAGCATTACCGCCGCTCACCACCCCGAGGTTCGCCGGGGAGTAAATACGGCTCAACAACACCGAATCACCGATCGTCAGCCCGTTGATGTAGTCCGCCACAGCCTGCTGAATTTGCGTACCGATTTGCGAGGTGTAGCCGGTGAATGCTTTCAGCGTGATATGCCCATAAATTGGGACATCAGTCGACCGCGAAAAGCTGATTACATGCGGATTGCCGTAGGTATCAGGCACCGTGACAGAGGTTGTCCCGTAGGTCGCGGTTCCCTGCCCCTTGTTGCCCCTGATGGTCTGGGCAATATCGGTGACATCGCCGCCGTCAATGATGGCAGAAATAGAGTGAGGCGGCAGCCCGTTGCTGTCGGTCGCGCCAGTGTCATTCTCATAGAGCTTGTGACGTGTCACGCCAGCAACGTTAGCTATCGCACCGTCGACACCTTCAAACGGTGTGATAGATGGTAGCGCGACGCTCTGCCCCTGCCGGATGCGCAGCTCCGCATCAGTCTCCGCAGGTTCGCCGACCGTAGCGGCCGCCGGGTTAGTTACTGATGTCCAGCCGCGGGTCGGCGTATTAATGGTGGTGATTGTTCCGGCCAGCGCCGCCACCGCGCCACTACTTGAGCAGGTAGCGGTAATTAGCACAGTGCCATCTACGCCGATTGAAACAGCGGCCGGAAGGTTCCAGATCACATTATTGCTATCCTTAACCGCTCCGTTCGTGATGGTCGTCCCCGCGGTACCGACCAGCAGTAAATCAACGGTTGAGTTTGTCGCACCTTTGCGCGCGATACCGTTAATTTTCACGTTGCTGGTTAGCGCACTGCGCATGGCTGTAGCTGGTGAAAAGCTGTTATAAACAGTAATGGCGGTATTGTTAGCATCGTGGATTGACAAAGCCATAAGAGATACCACCTGACCGTCCTTACTATCCGGGTCGATGTACACGTCAGCACCGTAAATCTGCTGAAAAAAGCTCGTCAGGGTATCAAGTATCGTCTGGTAATCAGGCGCACTTATCCCCTCAGCGGTTATCGTTGCCGATAAGCCGAGTGTGTCCAAATTGAGGGCCATTTATGCCTCGCTGGTTACTGTCGTTGTTCCGTAGATGGTGTCGACCGAAGCAGTGAACTCAACGCGGCGCGTCGTGGTGTTCACTGTCGTATTGAAAGAAAGGATGGACTTCACGCCACGCGTTTCGAGAATGCGCTGGCGGATCGCCAGATTATAGGTTTCCGGCTTCTGCTTGCCGAGTACGGACTGGATCCACGGCGTGCCAGTTGTGGTATCGAGGAACCATTCCCCATACCACAATTCGAACCGCGTTTTTATCGCCTGCGCCACGGCTTCTGGTGAGTTAATCAGCCAGGTATCATCGCCGCTGCCGAAGGTGTAATCGCCATCGGCGTCTTCACGTCTGTATCGCATCAGTTAGGTTTCCCAGTATTTCCGCTGCCGGTCTGCACTCCACCGTGGGTGTGATTGTCATCAATAGACTTACCGTTGGCTTTAACCGTGCCGATGAACTCAACCGCGCCGGTAATTTTCGACGCAACGCCAGAGACTACAGAACCAACCATCCCGGCCATCCACGTCAGCAAACCGTGAATAGTCACTTTCTCCGAGAAATCGGCCAGAGGGGTAACAACCTCCAGCCCACCAGGCGCGACAATTTTTATTTTCTGCGTGGTAGGGTTGAGCTCGAAATACGTGCTGCCGTCATCGCTCCGCAGCTGCGTGGCACCGGTGCTGATACCGCTAATTTTCTGCGCCTGCGACTGCGGGCCAACGATGCAGAACGCATCTGATAAATCATGCACCCTGTCGTCAACTGGCTCCTGCACGCCGCCGCTCTGCCACCAGAAATCGATACAGCGGTCGGCAAATATCACCAGGCATTCATCGCCGGCTTTCACCGGGAACGTCAGCGTGCAGCCGCCGCCGCGCGGAAAAACCACCGGCACATCCACCAGCAGCGGGTAATTTTTGGTTGAGCGCTTGCCGTCGTTGTCGGTTTCAACCGATCGGATAGCTGGCTGCACAACTGCCGTCACCGCCCCGGGGTCGAATGACTGAACGATGCCGGGCAAAGCGACGCGGATCTGGTTTTTCGTTGTCTCTCGTTCGGACTGGAACGTTTCGGCGAGATCTCCGCTTCGGGTCTGGTCAGATACTGCCATTTGGTAGGCTCCAGAAAGCAAAAAACCCGCCGGATGGCGGGTTCAATATAATTAAATATTTCAGTTTATAAGTCCGATCTTATCAGCGCTTCGAGAATTAACTACATCTCCAGAAGTCCCACAAGGCACGGCGACAGTTAGCATTTCAACGTATCCCCGATTACTCTGCTTTTGGCATAAAGTAGCGTGCATCCTCGCTAAACGCGCAGCGGAACCGAAATCGATTTTGGTTCTGTAAGTTGAATCTCGTAGAGCTGCTTTTTTTGCAATTCCACTAATATTTTTATCTTTAATTACAGATGCAAACAAATTCAGTTCATTGCCGATCTGATTAAAACAAGCTCGATTAACGTCGACATCGGCGTAAGCTGAGATTCGCTTACAATCAGAGATCTGCGAAAGAATAGAAGAGTTAACCAACTGTAAACTTAATTTATAATCACCAACATAGGTATAAACTTTCTTTGGGTCAGTAGTCCCCGGATAACGAGTTACAAATGGAATGCTGTTGTAAGCATCTCGCAATGGTTCCGCGCCTTCACTTGTTAGTTCATTACCAACACCAGCAACGCCAACTTCTGGATGTGAAACTTCAAATTGAGTCTTTTCTTCGCTCTGTGTTTGAAGCCTGCTTCTCTGGCTTTCATCAACTTGCTTATCGTACGCTTGTTTTTCTTCATTTTTTTGGGCTAGCCATTTTTCTTGGGCTTTAGCACCGTTAGGGTCCCAACTACATGAAGTTAAAAAAAGAGAAAATACGATTGTAGTTACCGCAAGTCTGCTCACTATTATGCACCCCGATTCATTGCTGACTGGCTAGGAATATCACTAGCACCTCGAGCAAAGCACATCATGTCCATGTACCACGCCTGGCCCCTTGTGTCGCCAGTGTACATAATCCCGCGCACAATATAAACGCCATCTGTTGCGATGCTGGCAGGCTGCGCCGTGGTGCCGCTGAGCGTGATATTGCCGTCAATATTCTGGTCGGTGATCTGGCCGCCAGCCATCGCGATATCATTGTTCGAAAGCGCGGTGCGGAATACAGAGGCCTGATCCAGTTGAATAAGCCCGTTAACCCTGATGTTCGGGTTTATCAGCGCGCGAACGTTGACACCGTTGCCGATGGTCTGCTGTGGCATGCCTATCAGCCCGGTGGCGCTGTTGAGCACAATCGCATCGTGAACATACTCGTTATTCGCCACCATCTGCCGCTGACCATCGACGAACTGCCAGGTTGCGCCACACTGCGAAGCAACGTTATCCATGAGGTGCCGGGTTATGCCAAACAGCACACGGCCACGCGGGAAAACAGTAGCAGGCATTTCCGGCGTAAGGCCTTCGGTCGCGCCCTTGGCCTCGAAGTCCTTCATCAGCGCGCGGTTGACGTCGCTGACCGTGTAACCAGCTGCCAGCGTCTGCGAGGTGATGCTGGTGGCAAACGCCAGATCCGTATCCGCCGCCTGAATCAGGACGTAAGAATCAATGGGATTGTCCTTGCCGGTCACCGAATAGCGAATTTCTCCGCTGAAGATTAGCCCGTAGTTGCGACCATCACTCTGGCCCACGTCTGAGGAGTCAACTTCCCGTGCCGTTCCGACGCTGCTGGCCGATACCTCTGGCGCGATGCCGTCATAGCCCGCAATCAGCCGAACCTTAGAAAACTCCTGCCCGGTGATGCGGTTCACCGTATCAGCCGACAGGTTGTAAATTTTGAACGTTCCCACGCGTGACGCGCTGCTGATGTTGAACCAGTCGATCGTAAAGGTCACTTTAAAATCGCTCAGTTCTATGCCCTGGCCGTTCTCGTCCACGAGCTGCAGCTCAAAATGCCGCATCCAGTTCTGTGACATGCTTACTCCGTTAATACCAGTAAATGACTGCGGCTACCCAGGTCGGTTTTCGTCGGATAATCCTGTGTGCTGTCGTCGCAGACCACCGCCAGCTTAAAGCCCAGCCTCATATAGGCATACTGCGCCAGTAGGTCAGCACCGGTGACAAGGGGGATGCCGGATATAATCGGCTCCCCTCTGTCGTTCTGCAGGTCCATAATCCAGTACAAATCGCGCCAGTTGATGCTGATCCGCCAGGTAGCTCCTGCGATATTTATGCTGAATTGCTGGTTATCCGCCGTCAGCGGTATTTCCTGAATCGCCATTAGCCCAGCCCCAGAAGAGAGGAAACATTACCGCTCAGACTCTGGAGCAGCGACTTGTTTGGCGGCTTCGTCGTTTTAGTGCCGGTATTCAGCACCGCCGACGTGCTTACGCCGTCTTTCATGTCCGTTTTGTCTGCCACGCTAATTTGTTGCGTCTGGGATATGAGGACTTCACGCAGAGTGAGAACGGCGGATAGGACATTTTCGGTCGTCTTATCCGTCGTCACCTCCAGCGCACGAATCAGCATGTTGCTGTACAGCCGTTTGCCGGTCACCACATCGAAGGGAATACGGCTGGCCTGCAGGTTCAGTATTTCCTGATATGTCTCCTGCGGGCTCAGGCCGAGCAGCCCGGTAGCGGTCAGGCTACTGGCAAAATCCAACAACGAACCACCACCAGCAAAGCCAACCTCCATCGTTACTTCAGATGGTTTTTTATAGGCGTGATCTGCAACTGCGGCCCCGACTTCCACAGGGTGCTCTGTGATTTCCAGCGTATCGCTGTGCTTCTCGGAAACAACGACGCTCGGTACGATCATCCCGATTTTCCGGGTTTGCTGGTGAAACAGCGTAGAGAGAATATCCATTATCCCACCTTCGTCTGATTGCCACGCATCACCTGGGCGTTTGATGACTGCTGCCGGCGTTCGACTTCATTACCGACCGCCCGGGCATCGCCGCCGCCGTAGATGTGATACGTGTTCTGCTGGTTCACTTCTGCCGCTCTGCCATACCCCGGCATGTTGCTCATCACTTTGGGGATGTAGTTGCGGGTTTCCTGAGGCATGAGGGCCATCCCGTGCTTTTGCACATTCCCGATCCCCCAGTTGTAGGACGCTAACGCCTTACTCAGGTCGCCACCGTTCGCCTGCAGTAACTGAGCCAGATATTTCGCAGCAGCCTGGGCTGATTTCTCTGGGTCGAAAACATCATTACCGCGAAGCCCCATGTCGCGAGCAGTGCCATCCATGAACTGAAACAGCCCCTTTGCACCAGCGCCAGATGTTGCGAACTGATTACCGCCAGATTCTGTAATGGCAACGCTTTTCAGCAGCCCAGCGGGAAGTTGATAAGCTGCCTCCAGCCTGTTGAGCATAGGTCCCATCCAGTCAAGGAGCACCTTACCCTGAGCGGACGCACGCGGACGTTTTACTGACTGGGCGTGCTGATCCGGTTCATCATCGCCAAACCATCCCCGGATGGTCCGACCAACACTGCGCGGATCAAAGCCCAGATTTTCCTTAACCCAGTCCGCGCTTCTGTTGGCGCTATCCTCTACCATCGGAGTGGCGCTCGGCTGTCCGCTGCCCTGGCTGAGTAACTGCTTGCCAATGCTGGCAGCCTGCGCCCAGTTCCCATCTTTGATGGCATTCAGCAGGTCGGCGATCATGTTCAGCATCTTGCCGAACTCGCCCATTTGCGAAATAAAGTTGTCGAAGTCCCATTTCAGGGACCACGATTTCGGGTCTATGCCGAGCAACTTCGCCAGCGCATGTGTCAGGTCCTTGACGGTCTTTTGCAGGTCGCCGATCATCTTGATGGCCTGGTCGACTTCTGGCTTCCATTTCTGCCAGTCAATCAGGCTCTGACCACCTTCCTTCCACGTTTTGTAATCTTCCCACAGCAGCGCTATCCCGGCGGCCAGCGCCGTAATTAAGCCAATTGGGGACATCCAGAACGTGCTGTTCAGAATGCGCAGCGCTATAGTCAGCGCGCCGAATAAAGCGATCATCTCACGCGTCTGTTTATCGAGCGACTTCCACCAGGTAAGA
Organism: Escherichia sp. E1130; assembly: GCF_005781065.1. NCBI lineage: Bacteria > Pseudomonadati > Pseudomonadota > Gammaproteobacteria > Enterobacterales > Enterobacteriaceae > Escherichia > Escherichia sp. E1130. The sequence goes on along the minus strand of NZ_VATL01000037.1, from coordinate 59,685 downwards.
AGATCAGACGTCCCCTCAATCAACCGGAAGAACAGCCGCCCGATAATATCCCCGAGCGCCAGAATTCCCTTAATGGCTTTCGTCAGCGTCTGCTCGATGCGCGGGAAGTTGTCCAGGATATGGCGGCGCAGCGTGTCCAGGGAACCAGCCAGCCCACCAGCAAGATTAGAGCCGATTTTATCCCGGGCCATGCCCGCCATCTCGCCGAAGGAACGCAGCGAGGTCATGAATTTATTCGAGCTGACGGCGGCCTGATCGGCGTTGAATCCGATCGCCTTCGCCATTGCCGAATACTGGCCGGTGAAGTTACCCACACCGCGACGCATTGCCATCAGGGTATTTTCATCAATGCCCAGCATCTGCGCGTACTGGTTGGCGCGGTAATACGGCATGCTGCTGAGCTTCTGGCCGACACCCGTAAAGATGGCGGACATGTCGCGCATGTTGCCTTTGGCGTCACGGGTCTGAACGCCCAGACGGTTCAGGAAACCTTCCGCGCCCGGGTTGTTGCGTACGAATCGTGCCAGGCTTTCCAGAGAGCCACGCGCTGCGTCAGCGCTACCGCCGACCTGCGCAACGGCATAACTAATCGACTTGATGCCCTGCACCGTCGCGCCGGTGCGCTGCGATGCCCAGTAGAGGTTATCCAGACCAGAGGCAATCTTCGCGGTATAGGCCACAACGGACAGCGCCGCACCCTCGACCGCCAGCCCCATCTTGATTGCGTTCGCTGTTACGCCGCCGAGAACGGCGTTAAATTTCCGCGCCCCGGCCTCGTCAACGCTGAAGCCCAGAGAGACAAGAAACTCTTTAATCGTCTCAGCGTTCATTGTCCTCTCTCCATTTATCGATACGGCGCTGGTTATCGGCCTTAACGGCCAGGTGGTCATTCATAAGCGCGATATCGCACAGATCGACGGATCCATCCTTCAGCGCATTGAAAGGGATTAACCCGGCATCAACCGGGTCAAGGAGATACGACAGCCCGTCAGGCAGGCTGTTAAGCCTCAGGCTTGGGGCTGGGCCGCCGTCTCGCTGATAGGGAGTTCTGGCAAAAAATTTCCCAGCGAATCGGCGACCACCCGCGCCACCAGCTGCAGCATGGTAAAGAGGTCGATATCATCGAAGGCGAGAACGCCCTGACTGAACACCGGCGTCCAGCCGTTCATGTGCTTACGCGCCACCACGGCCAGACAGGGGTGAATAATCGCGTTGGTGTCTTCTTCGCTGAGCGCGGAAAGCTCCTCGGCGATGCGCGGCAGCGCTCTTTCAAAAACAGGCCCCATTTGACCGAGGTCCACATTTTCGAGATTGCCCAGCCGGACATTGCCAGGCAACAGCGCCCGAATGCTGCCGAAATCAGCCATCATCCCGGCCAGCACCGGCAGCAATTTACGGGTGACCTTCAACTGGTCGAAAACGCTAAGTTTTGCCAGGCGATAATCCTGGCCTTTGATAGTAAATTCCATTCGTTAAAACTCCCCGAGAACCTGGTCGATTTTGCCGCAGTCAAACACCCACGCCATCGTGTTACCGTCTTTAGCGTTGGCGTTATCCGGCTGTTTCTGGAATGCCACGCTGCGCGCCGTCGTAATATCGCCGCTCACCGAGTTACGGATCACAATGACGTTATTCCCCCAGGTCGCTGAAGACATGCTTTGCGCGTTGTAGGCCAGTGACAGCTTTTTATTCGTCGGTGACGTTTTCAGCAGGTTGACGGTGATCGTCCCGGATTTATCTGCATGCAGGCTTTGCATGGGTTCGCCGTCGGCACCAATGGTCATGGTGTTCTTTGGCCCGCTCATCGCAACGGTGATCCCTTCCTCAGAGTTAGCCGAGCCGTAGCCCAGCTCAATTTTCCCGGTCGGGCCAGTCAGCGATGCAGACACATCCATAAAAGAGTAAGTAGCCATTATCGCTCCTTAGCGTACGACTGTGATTGCTACAGAGCCGTAGTGAACGGCACCGGCCAATTTTGCGGCCACCTGAATTGGCACACCTTTACGCGCTTCACGGTCCGCCTGCAGCTGGTCATCCACGCGCGGCGCGTAGATGTAATAGCCTTTGGTCAGGGTGTCGCCGGTATTCAGCTGCCCAATCGGGCCGCCCGTCCATTTGCCCGGTGCAAACAGCCCGTTGTTGACCGCCTGATCCAGCACCAGCTCAATGTTCGCGATACGGGTTGTGGTACCGGCATCGGTCTGCGGGATTTTGGTCGTGCTGGTGTAGAGGGTGTTGTAGTCCGCCGTCTGGACGGTGTTCTGCAACCAGTCGAGACCGTGGCGCTCGTCGAAGAAGTCGCCGTTCGCCATGACCCCCTGCTCCAGAATGGCGGTGTCGTTCTCGTAGTACACGTACACGTTGCAGTTCTTCGCCTCCAGCGCATTGGCCTGAGAAGTACCGATCGTTTCGTACGTGACGCCGGGCTCCTGCTTGAACTTCAGGGTAATGGTGGTATTGCTGCCGTTGAAGTCCACAGTGAAGGCGCGGGCGAACGCAGAAAGCGCTGCGTAGCGGCTGGTGGAAGAATACTGAATGAACGTTCGGCTATACTTCGCCGCTTTCAGCTTCGACGCGAGATCAGTATCGTCAGACGAGCTGAGAATACTTTCTTCAGCGGTGGTAATCGCAAAGATGCGTGACACTGTGGCAGCTTCAATCGCTGCGCTGATCGGGATGATGTCGGCATCGTCCGGATAATCAACCTCAGGTACTGCGAGATGCAGACCATACCAGGAGTTGTAATCCATCAGCGCGTTAACAGCTTCCAGCAGCGTTTCGGTGGTGCCGGACTCGGCAGAGGCCAGGGAATCAACCCAGCGACCAACATAAACCAGCGTGGGCTGGGGTTGCTGAGAGAACCAGATAATAGCGGCCTTGTACTCTTCACTGTCGATCCCGAAATCATCGCCAATATCATCCGGCGCGGAATAGGCACGCAGGCGTTCGCTCACAGGGATCACGGTTGAGTTACCCAGGATAAGCATCGAGCCGAAGTTACGCCCTTGCGCAGCTTTGGCCGAGAGCGTCACGGTAGTATTCGCGACGCGATTTAACGGCAAACCTTTCGCCATGATTAATCTCCGGTGGAAATCGTGACGTTGCCGTCAACGATGGATTTAATGTTGTAAGTACGCACCACTTTGCGGCGAAGCTGCACGTGCAGGTCGTAACGGCGAACCCACTGGTTATTGATGAGTTCAGGGAAGGGGGTAATATCGCTATAGCTGCCAAGAGACAGACCCAGCCGGTTCAGTTCAGCGTTGTTTTGCTCAATCGTGATACCGTCGCGAAAAACAGCGGCGTACTGCATCCCCGCCGGACCGTAAAAGGACGCCATCGCAACGAAGGATTCATGCCGCCACAGCTCTGCGTTTTCATCGGTCTGCCGGGTTGATGCTGGGGTGTTATAACTGGGCCACTCGACAATACCGAATGCGCACCAATTCACGTCGACTGGCATCAATGGTGGCTGGTCCGGCTGCCAGCGCGGGCGGACTGAGCTATCTGGCAGCCCTGAAACAGCCCGCATCCATCGACTAAGCAACCGGTCGAGATCAGTGTCGTACGCAGGACTATCGCTTACTGGTGTCAGCCATCCAGCTTCATTGCTGCTGTTATTGCTCAACTGGAATTCCTCCATCGAACGGCAGCAGCTCGCAGTGCGCCTGTATAAAACCAGCACCATAGGCAGTGTAAGGATCAGCGAATGTCACGCGATAATCCCGGCTCTGATAGGTCACGATATCGGCGTCACGACCAGTCTGCCCCTGCGTCAGGCGTTCGGTGGTGACCACGAGAATCGCCCCACTGATAACCTGCCCGGATTGCATTCGTCGGTTCTCAAGCGATCGGTCTACGGTGACAACACCAGAAAACTGCGTCTTGACCAACTCGTCTGTACCGATGCCGTCCGCATCGATGGTCTGCTGTCGACGAGTCACCCAAAGATTGGTATCGCAGAAATCGGGGTCGAACAGGACGTCCGTTACGTCAAGATCCGGCATTTTTGTCCCTCACAACGTAAGTAATCGCCCGCACATACTGGCCGGTATCAACCAGTGGTTTCGCGCCATCGGTGCCGGGTAAATCCCCCGCAGCGCGTCTCGCCATTTCGGCTTTTGCTCCCTTACGCCCACGACGCGCTCGCGCTTCAACGGTCGAGTCCGCAAGAGGAACAAAGTCAGCAGCATTAATGAAAGCCCGAACACCGTTAACGGCGAGCTGACCCGCGCGCTCAAGCGACTGCTCCGCAGATGACTCATTGCCGTCAAAGGCCGCCAAAGCGGCATCCTTAAGCTGTGGCACCGTCTGTGATTCAGCAGATTTCACACCCGGCTGGAGATGGGGGCGTGCAGGGATGTTCTGCGCTGGTGAGCCGTATTCGTTGAGGTAACCAATTCCGGCATTGCCAAACGGCACATCCTCGCGCTCGCTATCTTCGGCAGGAATGCCAATCAGCACCTCTTTACTGGTAAGTGCTTTGAGAGAGTCGAGGATGGCCTGAGCATTATCAGTAGTGATTTTCACGCCGCTTTTCATAGCTGGCGACCGCCAGCGCCGAACATAGTAGCTATCTGGTAAAACTCTGCGCCGTAGCGAGTGTTGTTCCAGAAACCTGCATCAGGATTCAGCGTCATGCTGTTGTCATAGCTGACACTGACTTTATCAACAGATTTAGAGGACTGGACGCCACTGGCATTACCGCCAGAGCCACCGGCCGCCGCAGAACGCTGGTCCTGCGCAAACAACGTCATGTAATGAGCGACATAAAGCTCGACAATGTAGGGATACATAGTCGGGCCATAGAGGCTTTCATTTAGCATGACGTCGGCCAGATTCAGCCGAAACTGGATCTGAGCATCAGGATATTTGGTGGTATCAGCGAACTGCGGGAAGTCGGTGCGAAATTTACTTACGGTTGGCAGGTCCGGATTTTTCGGCATTTTTATCCCCTTCGCCGCCAATAAGCGACGCCGCGAGCTGCGTATTCAGGTCTTCAATCTGCTTATTCAGAGCATCAATCGTGTCCTGATTCGCTTTAAGTTGCTCATCGCGCTGAGCGAGTGCATCTTTTAGCTTCTGCAGTTCGTCGCCATCGTCAGTATTCGAACGGTCCGCCAACTCTGCATGAGCCAGGGTAAACCAGTGCCCGGCATGCTCTTCTGGCACGTCATGGAGACCTTTGGTGTATTCGGTCGCCGTACCGTCTGCCAGCGTCAACTTGAAAGGGGTGTGAACGAGGATCGAAACCAGTTTTTCTTTTGCCATTTGGAAAGTCCTTCAGGCCCCATAAAGGGGCCATGCTGGTTATCAGATACCGTCCACGTAGGACAGCGTTTCTTTGTACACAGGCTCGATTGCACCCAGCTTGCCGTAGTAGGTGACAATCTGATACAGACCACGATACTGCACCGGCACGCTCTGCAGCGGCACCAGCGGATAGCGGACGTACTTCTTGTCGTTGGTGTAAGCAACCATGCGATCTTTACCGCCGACACCTCGGCCTTTCAGCCACTTAACCGCGCGGATGTTCAGTGGAACACCGTTCTGGTGGTAGCTGATGGTGTTAGTCTGGAGGTAGGTCAGTAAAGACTGATTACCCGCTGAAGACACGATGATGCTGGACAGCAGAGCAAACTGCTCTGGCGGGATCAGCAAATCGCGCGGCACAACTGAATAGCCAGAAGCAGCCCAGGCATCCGAAAGCACAGTGTTAATACTGGCGCGGATTTCATCCGGCGTGGACAGCGCCCACGTTTTGGCCGCATTGTTAACTGGAATGCTAGTCAGCGTTGCCAGCCCTTTCAGGTTCAGAGAGGGATCACCGATGTAAACTTGCTCGTCGTTATCCATCTGCCATTTGAGCTGCATACCGTCGTATTTCTGTGTATCGATCGGACGACCAACCTGCTCTGCGGCTTTCAGCTCGATAACAGTCCAGCCTAATTCCATACCCCAGAGGTTCAGCGGATTGCCGTCTTTACCAATATCGACGTTCACGCCAGCAATGGCGGTAGATACTTTGCCAACCCAGTTTTTGCCATTCGGGTTAGCGCCGGTACCTGCTGCACCAAATTTGGTATTAGTCCAGCTGGAGATATCGTCAGCGATGGAAACGTCTTCGCGCAGCTGAATATCGCGCGTCCAGGTGTACCCCACCAGCGGCAGGTTCAGCGTCTGATCCAGACGCTCCAGCTCGCCGACAAGAAACGCACCAGAGCCGTCTACCGTCGCCTGGTCAAAAGTAATCATTGACATGTTTTGTATTCCTTAAATCTTCCAGGAGATTTCAGCGTTGCCATCAGCATCGCCAGCACCGGTGAACGCAGCATTCGGAAGAGCAACTGTCTTTCCGGCGGTGTTCGTTGCAGAGAAGCCGCCAAGCGGCACATCAATGGTGGAATCGACAGAGACCACAACGTATACCACAGCACCTTTTTTGATGGTGGAGGCATCGTTGCCCAGGTTGACGGTCATGTAGCCACGCTTCAGCACATCACCCGGGAAGTTCTTGTCGGAGCCCACCTGGCGGACCATGTCCGGCGTGGAGGTCGTTGGGTACGGGCGTACATAAATGCCAGTCACTTTGTCGGCGGTATCACCGTCTTCAAGCGGAACAAAATAACCATCAGCGTCGTATTTCCCCGCCAGGCCATAAGCCGTAAAGGCGTCGGCGGATTTGAGGATGACCGGCTCGGTGGTCAGATCCTGAGGACGAGAGATCGCCCCGGCGATGCCTACAGGCATCCGGTACAGATATGCAGTCATCGTGAATTACCCTTTTTTAGCCCAGAAGTCAGCGTTAACTTTATTCAGGTCAGAAATGTTTGGAGTGGTGATAGAAGAGCGGGAAGCATCGCCCGTTGTAGTGCGCGTATTGCGGCCTTTTGCCAGTTCAGAAACCGCATTGAAAGCCATTTCAACTGACTGTTTTGGCAGTTTGCGAATATCCGCATCCCCGACCACCTGGCGAACCAGCTTCTTGTCGGCGGTGGACAGAACTTCGCGTTTGAACGCTGTAGGCTTCATCTTACGGCTCAGGTCGACGCCAGGCAGAATAACTTCGGCGCGGTACGCTGAGTCACCAGTAATCACGGCTTCCTCTTCGTCGTCTTCACCGTCGGTGGTAGGGTCTTTTTTACCATCCGGATTATCGTTGTCGCCTGTAGGGCCTGCGCTCAGTTTCGCCAGTAGCGCTTTCAGCAGCGTAACGACATCATCGTCACCATCGGCAGTTTTACCGCCACCCATTTCAGGATCTTTATCCGGGAGCGGGTGCTGCGGTGACAGATTAATATTGAGGTTCACGCCCTGCGGCAAATCCCCCTCATCCCCCGTAACCGATGCGGGAGCCGACTCCACCAGTTCATTCATGGTGTCGGCATCCCCGGTTTTGATGGCAGCGCGCATGCGTGTCCACCAGCTTTTCTTTTGATTTGCCATTGTGTCTCTGTCTCCAATTGCACAACGATTTCCGGCTCTGCCTTTGGGGACAAGAGCCACATGGTTACCTGTAATTTCTACCTGCTCAGCTTTACCTGGCTCAGTTTGTTCGTACTCAGCGTCGTAACCACACGACACCTGCCGGAGGCCGTCTTCGACCATCTGAATGGCGTATTCATCTTTGATAATGATGTCAGCGATCATCAGGTCGGACTGGTCACCGGTTCCACGACGAACGTTCTGCAGGTGACCCACCGCAAGCTCTTTCCAGTTCGCAGGGTTGACCAGTTGTACGTTGCCGTTTTCGTCCTCCGGATGGAGCACGGTGATGCTCATCCCTTCGAAGGAAGCCAGCGTCGCAGGGTCGAAAACATGCTCCGGCGAACGGCTAACGACTATCTCACCAGATGCGTCAGGAATAAGGTTGGGTAGGTCGGCTTCGCCGTAGAGCTGTTTGCCCGTACGTGCGACAGGCACGTCTTTGCAAAGCAAAGAGCCATCCGCCAGGCGGTATCGGGTTTCCCCGAGCCTGGTCTCAAAAAAGTATTTCATGGGTTATGCTGCCCTTTTCATGGCGAATGGAACGCGAGCAAACACGATCTCTTTGTAGCAGCGACAATTCGGTAATTCGCCAGCATGACCGGTCATGCCATCCAGAGTTGGAGGCTTGCCCCACTCAACGAATTTCCCTTCCATCTCGGCATGCGAGTGCCTGACGTCGCCATCGTCCGCGGTGCGCCAGATGTATCCAATTGAGCCAATAGCAACCGCGCGAGACATATCCAGCGCGCCAGTGGCCCTCCCCAGCTCGGTTCGGGCTATCAGGTCGGCGCGCGACTTTGCAACATCACCAGTAGAAGCAATTTCTTTGGCAAACTGCTCAGCCAGGCCGCCGGTCACGACGGCCTCGATCGCTTTGTTCTGGATTTCATACACCCTGTCCGCGGCCTCAAGGGGTAGCGATTTGATGTACTTGACCTGTTCAGCAATGATGGATTGCATCACCTGGCCCACAGGAGCGCTTTCCACCAGATTGCGGAGCTCGCGACTGATGTTCTTGCTGTGCTGCCGCCAAACTTTGTCGTTCTGCCGGGTTAGGTCCGCAGTGAATGACTCCGCCACCTTAGTCGCCCAAGGCGTTATGATTTCGCTATAACGCTCCAGGGCTTCCATGATTTCTGTGACGCTGTCATTTGAACCATCGTAGCGGCCATTTACGATGTCGCCGACCGTCCGCGCTATCTTGCGTAGGCTGGTTCGATATCGGATCTCCGCTTGCCGACTCTGGCTTCGGGTTTTCAAGTTCGCCGAGGCCTGGAGGCGCTTCGTCTTCGGCATTCTCGATATCCTCATCGGTGATTGATGCGCCGATGCCAGTAACATCGGAAGTTTCGCGCAGATCAGTCATTGCGGCTTTAGGTGTCATCAATCCCGCATCCTGCGCGGCGGTGATTGCATTTACCGTATTAACAGCAACAGTTGAACGATCGACATCAGACATCTGCCAGAGAGGATTAAACTCAAACGTAAAATCTTCAGGTAGTGGCTGCTCAAGCTCAGAACGGTAAATTACGTCAAGAATCCTGCGCAACGGCTGCCTCAGGCGGCGTTCCTGAAGTGAGCCCACCCGGTCGTAGTAGTTAGCGAGGTCGGCGTCACCAGTGGAGAACCCCTTCGGTGACTGCCCGAACAGACGCACCAAGGGGATGCCCACTGCGCCGCTGATTTGTTCAGCAAACTGCGCGAGGATGTCATCCAGCCCCGCAAAGCTGTACTGATGGGTTTCGAAGGTGTCAGCGTTATCTTTGAGGGTCATCCCCTCATTGCTCTGAAACTGCCGAATCAGGTCTATTTGCTTCAGCAGAGCGTCGTAGGCCGGGCCGCCGAAGGCAATCAGTTCCCTGAGCTTGTCCACGCCGTAGGTACGCAGGTGAGCTTTATAGACGAGCTGCCCGGCGCCCATAGTCGCGCTGTCAAAAATAGTGAGCCTGTCCCAGATACGCTCCACAACGGACATGCCCCATTCGTTCTCGGTCATCTTCTGCTGAAAAGGCAGCGTGACGCCGTCAAATCGAATCAGGCGGCTGTGATGGATACGCCAGGAGGGGATACCTGTCGCGGTGGTCACCACGTCATAAAATTCAGGTTTACCCAGGTCCGGCCCCATCTCTTTGATGCGGCGGGTCAGTACCGGGTTGATCATCCAGCGGTCCAGCGGCAGGATGCCTTTAAATTTGCCTTTGCCGATGGTCTCCAGCCGGAGCGGTGTCATCGGTGCCTGGCCTTCGATCATGATGAAGCCAACCGCACCGCCGTAGAGACGCGACCACTTCAGCACGTCGTTGAGGGCGTCCCACAGCTGCAGATCGTCAAACTGAGACTCAATAATGCCGCGGTCTTTTGCATCAATTTCAGAGGTGATGCGAATCCCCTTACGGGTCATGTCGTCCGGTATGGCATCAACCGCCTCGCCAACAATCCACGACGAGCGATACGCCCACTCCACCAGCAGCCGGTTGCGGCTGGTAAAGTTCGGTCGATACGTTGACGCTGCATGCTGGTTAGGTGCTTGCATCCCCACCCGGGCGACAAAGTTCTCAATGCTGTCAGCGGTAGCAACTGCTTTCCGCTGGCCGCCTTGCTTTTGTTTCGCCATTACGCCTGTCTCCCGAGTCTTTCCCAGATATTCAGTGCCGCATTCATCGGCGCATAGTTGATCATCACTGAGTCAGCATTGTTCGGCGACTTCGTGCCGTCAGGCTGTTTATCAATAACCATCTTGCCGACGCCATTGATGGAGAACGTCGGCTGCGACAGCTCAGTGACCAGTTTGTCCAGGCAGGAAATACTGCTGGAAAGAGAGATTATTTCGTCGGGGTTGTAGGGTTTGCCCTCTACCACCGCGCGATAAACGTTGCGGAACAGCTTGCGTAAATGCCACCAGCTCTGCGCTTTGGCATTTGCAAAGAAATCCTTGTTCAGGCGAGCCGCCCGGGCGTTGTCTCCCGGTACGGCTTCCCCCTCGGGGTCAAACACCGAACCACTGCCGCGGAACGGCGTGGCGAGAATAGCCGGGCGGCGATTCGCTCTGCGCTGTTCGTTGATAACCCTTGCATCGCCGCGAGCACCAGCCCCCAGGCCATCCTCATCGAACCGCAGTTCTTCGGCTGCAGCCATATCGCAAAGACCAAAGGCCCGCTCAACAGTGGAAAAAATATCGCTGCCCTTGCCAGACCATTCCTGGACATCTTCCAGCAGGAAGCCGTAGCGGGATGAGTAGGAGTTTTTGTCCCGGCCTTCATCGGCGATATCCAGCGCGCCCTGGCGTCGGCCAGTTGGCTTAATGCCAAGCTTGATATGCGCATCGATAGCCGCCTGCACCCACTCGGCGGGGATGAGAACACCTTCAGCAGATGCGGAGTAGTTCAAATCCAGCTCTTGAGCGACAACAACCGGATTGTCGATTTTGTCGCATTCGTTGCGGTACCACTCGTCATCCTTGCGCGGATCGCTGCGCCAGTGGAATGTAAAGACAGGTATTTTGCCGCCGTGGCGTTTCTGGGCGAACGGGTTGCCCATACCGTTGACAGAAGAGAGATCAATACGACAACGGGTGGTTTGGGACAGCGCCGCGTCAATCAGCAACGGGCGCTGCAGGAAGGCTGATTCATCCACAAAGTAGAGTGTGGAACGGTCACCACGGCCAATGTTATCGCCAGCTTCGCCTTTGATAATGGCCCCAGTACCCGGGAACTCCACCTGCATAAAACGTGAATCTTTCTTCTCATTCCAGCCACCGCGAAACTCAGCTGGCAGCGTTTCAATGAATTTTCTCGCTTTCCAGAAAAGCGCTTTAGGATCAGCGGTACTGTCGACGTATTCTTCTTTACGGGAGCCGAAACCAATCACCATCTCTTTATTGAAAAGGCAGAGAGCGCAGGACATCCCGATCGCCGTCCAGCTAAGGCCCATTTCGCGGGATTTCTCGGTGATCCCGTTCTCGCGATTACCCCAGCGGTCCATAATCCAGTGGATCCACTCTTCCTGTTTTGGGAAGAGCAAAAACGGGATAGTCACCGGCAAGCCGTAGTCGAGGTTACGCGGGTCAGTTGTCATCCCCCAGTCAATGATGAACTGGCCGGGGTTATTGCGGTAGTACGTCTTCAGGGTCGCCAGCATGGCAGGGTCTTTGCGGATCCTCTCCAGCCGCTCCATTCGCCATTCGAAAACCTGCACGTAATCAGGCTTTTTGAAATCAAAAGGAAACGGTAAAGGCATAGCTAACCCATCATTTTCTTGTACGCCTCCGCAGCTTGCTCTGGCGTTAAGTTGGTTGTTTCTGTTCTGACCGGGCCGCCATTCACGCCGGTGACCTCGTTCTTAACGTTATCTTTGAACGCCTGAATAGAGACGTGGCGCCCGAGCAGCTCAAGGTTTTTAACCTTGTCAGGCCACTTAATCTTTTTGAGGATGCCAACCATCTCGCGGTCATCGCCACGGCCTTCAAACATTTCAGCCAGGTTGAATCCGCTAAGATACCGACGCCATGATTCCGGCCACTCAGAAAGTGGCTTAACCTCGAGGGTTTCGGTCAGGATGTCCGCAACGTCGAGCTTGTCGATCTCCACCAGCCGCATCAGCACGTAATTTGCGTCGATGCCCAGCTGGTCGATACGTTCCTGCTTTAGCTCATTGATGCGGGCGCGTATTTCAGGTTTGCCGTAAAGCTCGGCCCCCGTTACATGCGCCCGCTTTGCGGCGTACCCTGCGCGAATGGCGGCTTGCGTGGCATTCAGATCGACAAGAAACTCGCGGCAAAACATCTCATGCTTTGCTTTCAGCTTCTTGGTCATGTGGTAAGTCCTTAGAATGAGCCGATTGGCCCATACATTCGGCTCAAAATAAGAGCCGAATATGATTTGCATTATCGAAGCCCCTCACCGGGAAGAGCTTCTGTAATGCTACTTGCGATCCTGTTCGATTTGGCGTATTCCGGCCAGCTGGTTATTCGCTTTTTCGATAGCGGCCAGCAGCGGCTTTATCCAGAGAACAGCCTGGCAATATGTCAGCGAGCTGGAGGTAGAGGAGCTATCACCGGCTGCGTCAGCGTCCCCGGAATAGGTGTGCATTGCGCTGGCACGTAAACTGTTCGCGTAGTCGAGCAGCCCGCCAGCGACATCAGCAGGAACAGGAAGATCACAGGTTTTTTCACGTCGGAGGATCTCCCGGTATTCGATGACAGTCTTATCGGTACCAACATCAATCAACGAGTTAAGACGGCTGGCGTTATCTGCAACCTGGTTAAACCTGTTGAAGTTGAAAGCCTGCGCAGCGATGACTTGCCCTTGCAGGGTATTGTCATTTCGGAGCACAGCAGCATCATTTTCAGCTTTCCCCAAATCAGCCCGGCTGTTGGCAAGCAGGACACAAAGCACAGCAACTATCGCTATCACGACTACCAGCAGTATCGAACGCCATAGGGCTTTGATATCAGGAAGAGTAATCATTGCACGCCATCCAGGCAGAGCGCCTTTTCATCTCCTGCGCGTTTCACCAGACCGGGCAAAACGCGACCGCCGCCGTAAATCCAGCGGGGAAACTGGTAGCACGCCGCTTTCACATCCCCATTTCTGAGCAGCGAGAACATCGTGGATTTGCGCATATTGCCGCATCCTGATCGGAACGTGACCGATACCGCGGCGCTGAAAGTGTTATCAGACAGTTTTCGCCCGTTGCCGTAGCGGTTAACGCAGGACTCGGCATCCAGAATATTGGTTTCCCATTCTGCGGCGATCTGCTGGTCGTTCTTTAAGGTGCCTTGCTTAACCCCATGAGTATTACCCATGCCGTCAGTCAGCACACCAGCCGGACAGACATAGGGGTCACGACGGCACGACTCAGCATTGCCAATTAACTCCAGACCCCGCTCATTCGTCCGAACATGCCCGGCATTGAGCACTATCGCAATAATCGTGGCGACGGAACATACAACACCGGCAACGCCGTTTTTCTTACTCAGTTTCAACTGTGCCACTGGAGATTCTCCGCATCGCCTCCGTTACCACCTCGGCGGCAGCCGGACGATCGGAGTGTGGTTTTTTACCAACATCAGTTAAATAGTTCGCCAGCAGCTGGGTTCTTTTCCTTTCCTCAGCCATACGCTCACGCTCTTCTTTACGTTTTGCGTAGTAGGTCTTTATCGTAAAGAACGCCGATACGAGGGCGCCGATGATAAATACGTAGTCCTGTAAGCTGAGCAAAGAAAACAACCCTAATGCAGCCGACCACCAGTACGGCAGGTCATGTCCATTTGTTGGGTTCATACGTTGCATTCCACACCTCCGGGGATAGCGGGGTGCTGTGATGTAAAAAGACGCCCGCCGAAGCGGGCAAAATGAGGGTTAACTCAGAAACGCCTGAAAGCGTAGGTACCAACCCCTTTGCGCCCGAGCTCGCACTCGATTTCGTTGTGCTCCACGCATTCGAAGCCCTGCTCCGCAAACCAGCGCCGCAAGCCCTCGTCCGTGAAGTACCAGATATGCTCGTCTTTCTTGTAGTGATGTGATGCCAGAATGTCTTCGGCACCTTTGAAGATCGGGATTGAGAGAAACACGAACTGTCCGGCTTGCTGAACTGCGCTAACCGGGTCGTCGATGTGCTCCAGGCTATCCCAGAATGTCAGCGCGGGAGCGCCTTCAGCGTAGAGATCAACGAAACATCCGTTATCCTTCAGCCAGGAGACTCCCGCAGGGTTGACGTCGTAGCCGACCGTTTCCGCTCGCGTGGACACGAATTGTCCGGCCCCGATTCCCACATCGAGTACCAGACCGCGGTAATGGCGACCCACAAGATCGATACGCGCCTGCGTCAGGGCGTAGCCGGTCTCCGTATCGGCATAAGCCTGATACTTTGCAAAATATTGCGAGTTATACGGCCTTGCTGGTGGTACCGGATATCGACCGATCCCCAGCTCAGGCAGAAACACCAGCCCGCGTTCCAGTTCCCGATAAAACGACTTCATGGAGCCAGGCCTCGAATGTGTTAGTGAAATTGGAGATCCGCTTGTCGCAGTGGTGGTCCCACTCCTCACAGCGGCAGTAGTTGTCAGGGATGGCCCAGCCAACCCGCGACAGGTCCATAGCCGGATCGGTAACGATTTCCGGGGCGTTGTGGCCGCCACGCCCACCCGCTACAACGTAGACAGGGGTTTTGTAGGCAATCGCCGCAGGAAGCGCCCAGCCAACAGGCGTAACCACCACAGCAGCATGCTCAACCAGGCGCATCAGCGATTTGAAGCCGAGCTCACCAGCGTGTAAACGCAGATCAGCGTCCGGCAGCTCACCGACGGCCCATTCCTCGCCGTCCTGCAAGTCAGCCACGCTGATCACGCAGAAATGCTTGCGCAGGATGTGGGAAGCCTTCAGCAGGTAATCGGGGTCCGGATTGCGCGAATCGCTGCGCCATTCAGATCGGACGGTTGCCGGGCGTATGACCGCGATCGGCTTTTCGTGCGTGAACTCCGCAGGGCCGAAGGAAGGGAGATCCAGCGCTGCTGGCTCCGTGCCGAACTGCTGGCGCATTGCGTCAAATATCGAACCGCGCCGCAGGTGGTCTGGCCCGTAGAAAATACGCTTTGTCTGGCGCATATCCGGCAGCGGGTGGAATACCGACTGCGTGCGGTGCTCGTTCTTCCGCTGGGTTCTCAGCGTGGTATTGCTGCGCACCGGGCGGATGGGTAAATCCTCGTACAGCTCCGGCCAGGGCGTTTTGATAAACGAGCCCGCAGGCAGCTGACGGACGAAAGCACGCTGGTAGATGTTGTCACCCATCCCCAGCATGCCCTCAATGAAAAGGGGTACATTCAGCATGTGGCCTCGCGTAGCGCCTCGTCGAGTGACTGACGCCGAAAGCAGTTAAGCGCCGTCTGGCGGCTGCTGTTGGTGATATTGACTTTGCCGCGAAGCAGCTGCGCGACGCGAGCAAACTCACCGTGCCAGCGCTTCACATTCGCCGCTGTCGGGTTGTCCAGACAGGTGTGGTCTCCATGCCAGTGGCTGCCATCTGTGATGGAGCAGTCGAAGCCCAGCAGGATGATGCGCTTTGCACCCAGCCAGTGGGCAAACAGAATCGCCCTCTGCCCTGAATTGAAGGTGCCAGTGGTATCTGTCGGGAACAGGTTCAGACCATGCCTGGTGTGCGCCCTGCGGTTGCATGTCCAGCGCTCAGGCCCATCAGGTAGCGCGGGGATGTTCATATCCCACCAGCGGAGATCGCCCGCGTAGATGTGAGAGCAGCCCGGTACCGCACGCCATGATGAATTAACCGCGATGACCGGCAGGCCAGAACGGCATGCTGCGGTACAGTCAGCGACAGTGAGAGAGGGACCAGAAGCGCAGATGATCGCCGCATCCATCCCAACCCCCATAATTTGTTAAAAAACGGCCTGATTTAACATAATGTACGTTATCGGCACCACGCGATCGGCACTCGTCGCTGGATTGCGGCGAAGGGCATGTTTACGCGGATTAAGTGGCCTGAAACGGACAAAAACGAGTGAATAAATCGTGCATAAAACAGGGTGCAAATTGCATAGCGTTTTTTCGCAGCAAAAGCCCTGTTTTATTAACTTTTCCCCAGGAAGGAGAAAAGAAAAAGGCCCTCATGCGAGAGCCTCTTAGTGATGAACTGTTTTCAACAGATATCAGGCTAATCGGCTTTTTGGAATTCCACAACTATTTTTTATCTTACCTTGATACCTGAGGCCGTCAGGTGCTTACGGCAGTCCTGAATACCCTCGTTATAACCCGCATCGTAGAAGCTATCGGGCTTTGCTTTTAACGCAGGAAGAGTGACGCTGGTAGCTTTCCGTTCAGCAGCTACGCCCGCCTGAAAAAGCTCCCACATCAGCTGCACCGCAGGCTCGAAGAACTCGACATCTTCGCTATACAGCTCGCGCTCCATCCTGAAGCCAAGCTGAGCTTTCATTGACGATCCGATATCACCTTTGATCCGCAAGGAGAGGTCCGGGTATTGCTGTTCCATGTAACTTTCAAATCGATTGCGAACACTGATCAGAGCCATCTGGTTCCCTTACATGATTGATATCCGTCTATTATGCCGCTGGGCGGTTTCTGTGCAAAGTCCTAAGCATCTGAGGCTTTGACTGTACCGACTGATCCATTTCGAGAACCACGTCCAGCATCGCCAGGCAACCGTCGATAAATCCCTCTGCGGCCTGGAGCCTCTTCAGAACGTGGGTATGCGATACGCCGAGCTTCTCGCCCATCGCCCGTACTGGCATGGCCTGAACGTAATGCCACTCAAGCAGTGTGCACAGATACGGATCTTTTTTCTTCAGGCAGTTCATAGCGGAGCTGATGATCAGACCGTCGTTGTCGCTGCACTTAAGCCGTCCGGCTTGCGTTGTGGGTAGCAGATTCTTAAATCCTGCAGCTACAGGGGGAAAGTAAATACTACCGCCTTCACTCGCAGCCCAGCCACCCCATCGATCTAAAACCTGTTGAATATTACGCATAGCTCTGACCTCTACGTTTTGCTACGAAAAAATTTTCAGGGAACCGCGTCCGCCTCTCCGTGGGCGTGGATAACGCAGTCCCGATTTGCGTATTGCACGTCTCAACATGCAAAAAGTTACTTATTCGGAGTGGAACCACCTGCCCCCACCTGGAACCACCTTTTTCTAACCTTTCCCCCAATCGACTTATATATATATATGGGGTTTCTAATAGAAAGGTGGTTCCAGTGGTTCCAGTAGTTCCGCACCGCTTGCCGCAAGGGCTGCGAGGTGGAACCACCTTCGCTTTTAGGTGGTTCCACGTGGTTCCAGCGGTTCCCAAACCTTGCATTTTTTCCCCTCAATTCGCCGTTGAGCACGCTTATAGCCGCAATTTTGCAAAACATTGCTAATTCGCATTTCTTCGCGTTTTCCGATGTGGCTGGGATTTAAACCAATCGCATCGCGCAGAACGTCGCTAGCGCGTAAAAATTCGCAATTTCGCGGAATGTCGTTAGTCATCAGGTCGGGTGTGTCGAGCCATTTCTCGACCGTTTCGAGCCACGCATCCTTAATGGTGTACTGCTCGTGGACACTCGCGCCGAGACGCTCAGCATCGCGGAACTGGATGCCGCCGAGGCGCTTAAACGTCTCGCGAGCCTCCGCCCATAGCAAAAGGAGGTCGGTTTTTATCGCTTTCACGTCGACTTTCGACACCTCCACGGGAAGCCAGCGACGGTTACCGGTCTTGTCTGCGAGGAATTCGTCCTCGTTGGTGGTGCCGACGAACACCAGGCGACGCGGGAACTGTGTAGCGAACTCACGATACTTAGGGATCCAGTTCTCATGTGTACGCGTCACGAATGCCTTAATGCTTTCCAGCTCTTTGGTATTGAGGCCGCGCAGCTCGCCAATCTCCGCCACCAGCCGCCCGCGCATCTTGCGTGCGAGATCGTCATCTTTCTCAGCGAAAGATATCTCGGTGAAGAATGCCGGGTCGGGGCTCAACGCCTCCACGCCGGAGGATTTACCGCAGCCCTGAGGCCCGACGAGGATCGGCACCATATCGGCTTTGACGCCAGGCTCCAGCACCCTGCCCGCCAGCGCCGTCCACATGTACATGGACACCGCACGGGTGTATGCCGTGTCGGCAGTACCGAAGTGCGTGTGGTAGAAAGATTCGATACGCGGCACGCCGTCCCACTCCAGTCCGTTCAGCCAGGTTGTCGCGGAGTCGAAGGGCTGTTCGTCAGCGGCCAGCAGCACGACGTCGCGAATGAGCTCGCGCCCCACAGGTTTGAAGCCGCGCTTTTCCATCGTGATGCGCAGGCGTGCATAGTCGGCATCGGTGAACGCCTGCCACTGGCCGGAGCCCGCAGAGGAAAACATGATTTCGTCGCGGAACTGGTCAAAGCGGATATCGATGTCCACGAAGTCAGGGCGTACAACCGCTTTGGCTGCATTGCTGATGGTCGACTCGATGCGCCCCCATTTATCACGTTCGAACGCTGGCAGCGGTAACGGCTCGGCTACTTCGGTGCTGGTCAGGTCCTCGAAATCGTCGTTGCGGATCCCAATAGCATTAAGGAAATCGCCGTCGTCGCGGTGTGCGCAGCTGGCGTGCAGGCATTTGAAATGACCCTGCTCAAAGCCCGCGGTACCACCCGGGAAGTAAACCGTGCTCGTCGGGTCGCCGCCAGTACTGTGGCCGTCCTCGAACGGGCAGCGGATATAGCGCTCGCCGTTCGCACCATCCAGCAGCGTCCAGCCATTGGCGTCCAGATAATCCGCCGTCTCATCAGTAGCACCGGGCGTGAACGTCGAACGGTCGCGCATCTTCGTACTACCCGCTTCTGTGGTGACCGACACAGGCAGCTGATCCGCCAGGCGCTGCCACAGCGTTTCGAGTTGGTCAGCAGTAATGACAGGCGGTTCATCCGGCAGATCACCGTCCCACTCAATCCGGGCGCCGCTGCTGTGTGTACCGCAGGCAACGAACTGCTGCCCATTGGCCAGCAGCTCAACGATGCCCAAATCGCCCGCCAGGCGGTGAATGCGTTTACGGAAATCGCCGTCGACAGCCAGCAGGTACAGGCATTTATTGCTGTTGGCACGCCAACGCCGCGGCGGCAGTTCGCCCAGCAACTGCACCAGCGTGTTGCGAATATCGGCCTGGATGTCTTCGTCTTCGCTGTCGCAGTCCAGCGCCAACCAGCCAAAGCCGGTGCGCACACAGATCCCGTAATCAGGCTCTCTGGACCAGCGGGCAAAGTCATGCTCAGTGACGACATGCTCGGTCCACTGAGCAATACCGGTAACCAGGCGGTCACGGTTATAGCGGCTCGGCGTCTTGCCCAGCGCTTTCAGTTTACTGTCGGGGGAAATGGCCGCGCCCGGGTTGCACACGACCGGCAGCAGCTGGTCAGTACGACCCAGCACCAGATCGAAGTGGAACCATTCGTCAGGCGTCGCCCCCCAGTTCTTATTCTCTGGCATGGGTTACGCCTTTTGTTTAGCCGTCTCTTCCTGAAAAAGCTTTTCTATCGCACGTACCGTAGAAAAGCGGGGGTCAGAGTGAACCCCGGTAAGAAGCCGACTAATAGAAGATTGCTTCACTCCTGCAATTTCGGCAATCTGGCTTTGGGTGTAGCCTGAGTCAATCAGGCTTTTGACCATTTCTTGGGGTGTTAGTCCGGACATATTTAAGTCTCCGCTTTTGTCTATAGAGCAAATCTATACGAAAACGGATTATTCAGCAATACAGCAATGTCATATCAATCTGGATTAAAATATCCGATAACGCATAATCACCGTCCCTGTCTTCTACATGGATGAATCCAAATGATTGATACCACCGATATCCTTTCTCAAAACATCAAGTACCTGATGGACAAAGCCAAGATAAGCTCGATAACCGAGCTAGCTCGTCGGTTACAACTGAATCAGCCAACATTACACAGGCTGGTATCTGGGGAAGTGAAAGACCCGAAATACGCAACGCTGAAGCAGATCGCCGATTACTTCCGAGTGTCCCCGATTGACCTGGCGGAAAAGAGCCTTCAGGAGATGAGTAACGGAGGCGACGCCAATACAACAACCTACATATCTCTTCGATTTAATAAGGTGCCGGTCTTGGGAAATACTCAGCTTGGTGTTGGGGGACTTTGGAGCGACACTCCGTATTCGGTGGGCAGCAGCGATGGCTTCATCTACTGGCCGACAAAAGATGAAGATGCATATGCTCTGAAATGCGTTGGCGACTCAATGATGCCAAGAATTAAAGAGGGGGAATTCGTAATCGTCGAACCCAACCATGACTACGCCCCGGGGGATGAAGTTCTTGTCGTTACGCAGGATGGTGAAGTTATGGTTAAAACTTTCCTGTTCGAGCGCGATGGTCTGTTTCACCTGATGTCCGTAAACGAAGACCACCCACCAATTAGGGTATCACGCGAAAACATCGAGAAAATCCATTACGTGGCTGGAATTGCTAAATCCGCCCTACGCATGTACTAGCGCCCACAGCACGACAATCCGTTTCTAACTAAACCGCTCAATACATGGGCGGTTTTCTTATACGCAAAATAATTCATTTTCGCATTGACACAAAATCCCATTACGCATATAAATACGATATCGCATAAACAATGCGTTTTGTAATCGCTCTTTAACAAACTGAACCGCGTGACAGGCAAGCCGCTGTGCTCCTGGCAACAAAATAGCACCCGATGGGATCGAGGTAAGCGCCGAGTCCGTATGCGTACGGTAAGCGTAGAGGACCACACCGCGGCGAGCTGATAAGTCACGCAAGTTGAAACGCCCCGACGATGGGGCGCTTAGTTCCCTTTGGGGTGCGGTGAATTGCAGTCCACCGAGACAAGCCGAAGCTCAGCATCGGCCACCGCACCACCAAAGTGAACTGACCAAGTGAAACTAACAGAGAGGTAAAACATGCGTTACATCAAAATCGACAAAGGTCCTAACCGTGCACAGCGTCGTAAATCACGTCACGACACGACAGTATCAGTAACCGGGAGCAAAGACGCGCAGCACACCGGATGAACCGCCCAGAGCGGTTGGAGATGGTGAGCTCGGGCCATCTCAAACTGTGTAACTTCTTCAAAATCAGTTAACCCCAGCCGCATCCACCATCCCCTGAATCATCCATTGCTGTGTGTAGTCTTTGCCCGCCTCCCATGACGGGCTTTTTTATGTCCGAAAACGCATTCAGCGCAGTGCGTTCCCCGACATGAAAAGGAGCACCTCCGATGAAACCTGAACACCTCCACCGGCTGACGGGGCGCGACGTGCTCCGCTATCGCCGCAACCACTTCGATTTAATTACCGGCCTGGCCCTCGCTACTGCGTGCGGTCTGGTTATTACCTTCATTCTCCTTGTAGCGAGGACCGCAGTATGAGCTTAGAAACTAGTCTCGAACTTAACAACAAGCTGCTGACGCAGCACAACGCCCTGCTTGAACAGCTGATTACGGCACTGGCTTCAGGCCAGACAATTCAGCCGCAGACCCTCGTCACCCAGGTACAGGAATATCGCGAGACGGTACCGGACAAATCGGCCACTGATGACGAGCGGCCGGATCTGGAAACGCTGGAATTCAGCGACGTTATCGCGCTGGCATGTTTCTACCCTTTACCAGTTATGTACAGCTTCGAGATGTTCCAGCGCGCTATCGATTATCGCGATGCTGTTGGCGACAAACGTGTGGTGCAGATCGACGCGCTGGACATGGCGCTCCAGGGTGTGAAACGCGCCAACCATCTGAGCAAGCCAGCACTGTTAGATCTGGCTCGCCACGTTATTCGCTTCTGGGATGATTTGCCGACTATTGAGTCCCGCCGCGACTTTGCCGAACGCCTGCTGGATGCGCCAGCTGCCGGACGCGACGAAGTAAAACCGAAGAAGGCCAGCGGCAAAGACAAACAGTCTGAGGAACGCACCGGGCCGTTTTACTGCAAAAGCGTAGACGGTAAGGCAGCCAGTGAGCTCCACACTTTACGCAAACTGAATGCAATGCTGGAGAAAGGCCACGTTGAGATCAACCGGGTCGAGTACCTCCAACTGCAGGAAGAATTCGCACGTAAAGACGCAGTAAACAGCGGACAGGGTAAAGACGATGAAACGGATGATACTCCCGACTTTGCGGCACTGCGTAAACAGGCCGAAGGGCTGATTCTGCAGCTGGCGAAAGGTGGTTACCGCGCCGAAGCCGTCGCCATTCTGGAAAAACATGGCGCCCAAAAACTTGGCGGTGTTGCTGACGAGGATCTCGCAGACGTGATCGCCCAGGCCGAAAAAGCGCTGGAGGGTTGAGAATGCCAGACGTTCACGCACGACTTTCCCCCTCTGCGGCGCATCGCTGGATGCGCTGCCCCGGTAGCCTGGCGCTGGAAGCCACGCAGCCAGATAAAAGCAGCACCTTTGCGGAAGAAGGCACCGCAGCGCATGCACTCGCTGAAAAAGTGCTGCGCAACCGCCAAAGCCACCCCGAGCATTATGCCGGGTGCAACGTCGCAATGTTCCTCGGCTCATATCCATTAAGCGAAAACCCGGATGACCAGTCCGGCCCGCAAGTGAACGAGGAAATGGTCGAGGCCGTTGGCCTTTATACCGACACGCTCTGGACGCTCGCTCAGGGCAACGAGCTGCTGGTCGAGCAGCGTGTCGACTTTTCCCACATCTTCGGCGTGCCTGATTCATTCGGTACCGCCGATGGGGTAATCATCGCTGGCAACGAGCTGCAGATCCACGACCTCAAATACGGGAAGGGGGTTCGCGTCGACGCCGAGCAGAACGAACAGTTGCAGCTGTACGCCCTGGGCGCGCTGGAGCAGTTCAGCATGCTGTATGACTTCGAGACGGTGCGCCTGTTCATCCACCAGCCGAGGCTTAACCACGTTTCAGAGTGGGCCCTGACGGTGGAAGAGCTCCAGGCGTTCGGCGAACGGGCGCAGGAAGCGGCGGCCAACGTGATCGTGATGTTCAACATTGCCGATTGCGAAGGCGTCGAAACGCTGCCGCTGGAAAACTTCACTCCAGGCGAAAAACAGTGTCGGTTCTGCAAGGCTAGTGCCATCTGCACCGCCCGGGAACAACTGCACATCAGTACCATCGCGGGGGATTTCGACGACATAACGCAGTCCGTTGGCGATCTGCTGGCTGACTCAATCGCGCGGGTACCGCTACTAACCGTTGAACAGCTGGCAGAGGTATACAGCCAGGCGGACTTTATCGAATCCTGGCTAAAGGCCGTGCGCGACCGGGTGAACAGTGAGCTGAACGCCGGGCATCAGGTTCCGGGCTTTAAGCTGGTCACCGGCAAGCTGGGTAACCGCGCCTGGAGCAACGAAGCAGAAGCAGAAGAGCTGCTGAAATCCTTCAGGCTGAAACAGGAACAGATGTACAGCATGAAAGTAATCAGCCCGACGCAGGCCGAGAAGTTGCTTAAGAAAGAAAGTCCGCGCCGCTGGACAAAAGCCGAAGCCCTGATCACCCGCGCTGACGGTAAACCCACCGTCGCCCCTGAATCTGACCCGCGCCCTGCGCTCAATATCAACCCTGTTAACGATTTCGACGACGTGTCCGACGACGCGCTCGCCGCAGACCTCATCTGATTAAGGAACAACTCCATGAAAATTAAACTGAACAACGTCCGTCTGGCCTTCCCTGCTCTGTTCGAAGCAAAAACCGTGAATGGCGAAGGCGACCCGCGCTTCTCTGCTGTTTTCCTAATGGATCCGAAGCACCCGCAGCTGGACGAAGTCCGCAAAGCGCTGAAGCAGGTGGCGAAGGAAAAATGGGGTGAGAAATGGGAAACCATTTACAACCAGCTGGAGAAAAAGCTCAACCTCTGCCTGCATGACGGTGACGAGAAAGCCGAATACGAAGGCTTCCCGGGCAACTTCTTCCTGAATGCTGCCAACAAAGCGCGCCCGGCAGTCATCGATCGCGACCGTTCTCCCCTCATCCAGGCTGATGGCCGTCCTTACGCCGGTTGCTACGTCAACGCGGTGATCGACATCTGGGCGCAGGACAACAACTTCGGCAAACGTGTTAACGCATCGCTGGGCGGCGTCCAGTTCCTGCGCGACGGTGACGCGTTCGCTGGCGGTGGTGTTGCCGCTCCGGACGACTTCGACGACATCAGCGAAGGCGCAGACGCGGGCGAGCTGATTTAACCCCTACCCGCCCGGCCATGCGACGGGCTCTTTTCGGAAAACCCCATGCGAAGGATTTATATCCGGCTGGTCATCACTCTGGCTATCGCCGCGCTCGTTTACGGCTTCCTGGTTCCTTCCCTGATCTCGATGAAGGACACCGTGGCTGTGCTGTCTGGTTTCGCGCTGGCGCTGACCGCGCCGCCGTGTCTGTTTGCCATTTTCAAAGGCATCTTTATTACTAAGGAAAAGAAATGAAGAAAATTATCTTTGCTGCCGTCGTCGCCCTGTCGGCGCTGGCTCTGTCTGGTTGCGAACGCGCCACCGTTCCCGCGGGTTACGTCGGCGTTAAAGTGGACCTCTACGGTGACGAAAAAGGCGTTCAGCAGTCCGAAGTCGGCGTCGGTAAATATTGGCTGACGTGGAACGAAGAGATTTACCAGTTCCCGACGTTCAACCAGCTGCACAACTATGATCAGCCATTCACCTTCCAGACCGCCGACTCAATGGATGTGAAAGCCCGGATCGGCGTCGAATATTATGTCGACCCCGAAAAGGTGACCAAAATATTCCAGACCTACCGCAAAGGGGTGGACGAAATAACCGAGGTCAACCTGCGCCAAAATATCAGTGATGCGCTGATCAACCACTCCGGGAAGATGAATATCAACTCGCTGGCAGCCGGAGGCAAAACGCAACTGCTCGAACAGGTTACGCAGGATCTGAAGTCCAAACTTGACCCCATCGGCATCAGAATCGTGAAGCTGTCATGGGTAAGCGACCTGGACTACCCGCAGAAAGTGAAAGAATCCATCAACGCGAAAATCGAGGCCACACAGCGCGCGCTGCTGCGCGAGAACGAGATCGCCCAGTCTAAAGCCGAAGCCCAGAAGGCAATCGAGCAGGCACGCGGCGAAGCAGAATCCACCATGTTGCGCGCCAAAGCTGAATCTGACGCTATTGCCCTTCGCGGTGAAGCGTTACGCAGTAACCCCGAAGTGCTGCAACTGGAAGCGATTAATAAATGGAATGGCACATTGCCGCAGTATCTGACCAGCGGCGCAGCAACTCCCTTTATCCCCCTGAAGTAATCACCTCACCCGGCCACGCGCCGGGTGTTTTGCAAAGAGCATCCCTTTTCGCAAAGCACCCGCGAGGACTATCTATGCCTGAAAAAATTCTCTGGGGCGACCTGGAAACCTTCTGCAGCATTCCTATCAACAACGGCACGCACGCTTATGCGGAAAGTGTCGAGGTGATGCTGTTCGCCTGGGCAATCGGCGACGAACCGGTTAGCGTCTGGGATCTGACTGCTGGCGAACCTATCCCCGGCAGGCTGCGGAAGGCCATCGCCGACCCTGACACTATTCTATTTTTCCACAATTCACACTTCGACCGCACGGTCCTGCGCCATGCAATGCCGGAACTGGCACCCGATGTCACCCGCTGGCGCGACACGATGGTGCAGGCGCTGGCGCACAGTCTCCCCGGTGCACTGGGGGCGCTCTGCGAGGTGCTGGGCGTTCCGCAGGACAAAGCCAAGGATAAAGAAGGTAAAGCGCTGATCCAGCTATTCTGCAAGCCACGACCGAAAAACAGCAAACTTCGCCGGGCCACCAGCAAAACCCACCCGGAAGAGTGGCGGCGCTTTGTTGCCTATGCCGGGCTGGATATTGAGGCCATGCGCGAAGTGCATAAGCGCCTGCCGAAGTGGAATTATCAGGGTGCAGAGCTGGCGCTCTGGCATCGCGATCAGCGCATTAACGACCGCGGCGTCTGCATGGATGTGCAGCTCGCGCAGGCGGCGATCGAGGCGGTAGACCAGGAGCAAAAGCGCCTGGCGAAACGCACGCAGGTGATGACCGACGGCGAAGTGCAGGCGGCTACGCAGCGCGATGCGCTGATTAAGCACATTGTTGAATCCTACGGCGTGGATCTGCCGGACATGCAGCGCAGCACGCTGGAGCGCCGCATCGCGGATCCTAATTTACCGTCTGCGGTGAAAGAGCTGCTACACATCAGGCTCCAGGCCAGCACCACCAGCACCAGTAAGTACAAATCACTGATGAAGGGTGTAAGCCGTGACGGTCGCCTGCGTGGCACGCTTCAGTTCTGTGGCGCATCGCGTACCGGGCGCTGGGCCGGGCGGTTATTCCAGCCCCAAAACCTGCCCCGCCCTTCCCTTGAGCAGGAACGTATCGACGAAGGCATAGAGGCGCTGAAATCAGGATGCGCCGATCTGCTGTTCGACAACATCATGGAGTTGACCAGCTCGGCTTTGCGCGGCTGCATTATGGCCCCCGAGGGCAAAAAGCTGGTGGTTAGCGACCTGTCGAACATCGAAGGACGAAAACTGGCCTGGCTGGCTGGGGAACAGTGGAAGCTGGACGCGTTCCGGGAGTTCGACGAGGGCACCGGGCCGGACCTATACAAACTGGCCTACGCCCGCGCCTTCAACATCTCGCCGGATGATGTCGACAAATACCAGCGTCAGATCGGCAAGGTGATGGAGCTGGGTCTCGGCTTCGGCGGTGGTGTTGCGGCGTTCCTGACCTTCGCGCTGGTTTACGGCCTCGACCTTGACGAACTGGCGAACGCTGCGCTGCCGAATATCCCCCGCGATCTTATCCGCGAGGCGAAAAGCTGGTACGACGAATCGGTTAAACGCAAGTCGACCTACGGCCTGTCAGAGCGCGTATTCATCGCCTGCGATTCGCTTAAACGCCTCTGGCGCAGAGCCCACCCGGCAACCTGCGATTTCTGGTACGAGCTGGAGCGCACCGTCCGCACCGCCATCGCAACCCCGAAAAAGACGCTGTACTGCGGCTATCTGAAAATTCGCCGCGATGGTGCATGGTTGCGCATACAGCTGCCGTCCGGGCGCGCGCTGTGCTACCCGTCCCCGTCCATTGAGAAAGGAAACATCACCTATCAGGGCGTAAATTCCTACTCGCGCAAATGGCAGCGGCTCAAAACCTACGGCGGGAAACTGGTGGAAAACGTCACCCAGGCGGCAGCCCGTGACGTTCTGGCCGGAAACATGCCGCTGATCGAGGATGCCGGTTACAGCATTGTGCTGACGGTACACGATGAAGTGATCACCGAAGCGCCGGACACCGACGATTTCAACGAAACGGCGCTTTCCGCGCTGCTCTCCACTAACCCCGAATGGGCGCCCGATATCCCGCTGAACGCTGGCGGCTTCGAAGCGATTCATTACCGTAAGGATTGACCCCATGAAACAAGGCAACATCCAAAACTTCGCCATCATTGTTCTGGTAAACGGCGGAACTAAACAGGTCTTTTTGACCAAAGAACAAAAGCGGCTTTTCGCAAAGCTCACTCTCGGCGCGTTGAGCGACAGGCCGATTACCATGATGCCTATCGACGACATGATCCAGCTGCAGCCGGACAATGACGCATTTTCAGACGGCGGCCCGCTATGAAACACATGTTTATGGTGATGGATAGCCGTGCACAGTTCGATATCGACCGCGCCGCTGTCCTCGAATGCTGCGGCGAAAAACAACCATCCTGGCGTTCCCTGTGCAGGGATTGGGGCGAACAAGGCGCAGTTCTGGTCCGCTTCCGTCTGGTACCAAACACTAACGGCGACGTAGCTACCGATCCCGAAGTTGTTGGCACCATCAAATAAGGTAATCCCCTATGTCATTCGAAAAACACGACAGTCCGTTGTATTTCCGGTCTGCGCGGGAGGCTATGCGTCTTGAGCAGGCTGGCGAGTATGACCGGGCGGCGAAGGTATGGGCCAAAGCAAACCGGGAATCACGCAACCCGGTAAACCAGCAATGGAGCGATAACCGCTCTGATTTCTGCATCATGCAGAACATCCGCAGCAAACGTAAAGAGGTGCAACTGTGATCCCAGGTGAAATTAACACCCTCATCAGCACTGGTGCGCTCTTTGTATCAAACCACAGCGGCGGAAAAGACAGTCAGGTGATGTTGATTAAACTCCTTGAGATTGTTCCCACTGCGCAGCTTATCGTTGTGCACGCATCGCTCGGTGTTATTGAGTGGCCAGGTGCACTGGAACTTGCTGAAACTCAGGCTGCAGGCGCGGGTCTGCCGTTCATCGTGGCTCGAGCCAGCAAGACCTTCTTCGAAATGGTAGAACGTCGCTTTGAGAATCGTCCAGAAGTTCCCAGTTGGCCATCCTCCAGCACCCGACAATGTACCAGTGACCTGAAGCGCGGCCCCATCCAACGCGAGGTACGCCGGTATGCAAAAGCCAACGGGTTTAAAACCATCGTTAACTGCCTCGGGCTGCGTGCCCAAGAATCACCTGGCCGAGCTAAGCGCCAGGTGTTCAGCAAAATGGGGATCAGCAACTCAGTTAATACCTGGTACGAATGGCTCCCAGTTCACGAACTGCTTACCGAGGAAGTATTCGCCACCATTCGAATGACTGGACAAGAGCCGCACTACGCCTACGCTCTGGGCAATGAGCGATTAAGTTGTGTGTTCTGCATCATGGCCAGCCGTAACGATATGGTTAACGGCGCCCGGCATAACCCACCCTTGCTGGAGGAATACGCAGACCTAGAGGCTAAGACTGGGTACACCATGCATATGAGCCGGATCCCCATTCGAGTGCTGGCGGCTGACGACGAAAACAAGGTACATGCAGCATGACCTACGAGCGTGAAAGCACTATCGAAAAGCACCTCGTCGCCGAAGTGAAAAAGGCTGGCGGGCTGGCTTATAAATTCGTGTCGCCTGGCCGCCGCTCGGTACCAGATCGCATTGTGCTGTTACCCGGCGGCCGTCTCGTCTTTGTCGAATGCAAAGCACCTGGCAAACCACCACGCGCCGACCAGCTGCGCGAGCACGAACGGCTGCGCGCACTGGGCTTTTGCGTGGTGGTGCTGGATAGCAAAGACCTTTCGCAAGTGCTATCTCTAGCGCCCTAACTGAGGGTTGCGGAAGTTGTCAGCAATTCGCATCGCATCAGCTCTCCCGCCGGGCAGCATCCCCGCCTTCGTCAGGATGTATTTAGGGAACTTGGTGGGCAAATACTCATGACGGAACCAACGACGAAATTCTGGCAACGCTTCGTTGGGATAAGCGTTAATCATCTGAGGATTCGAAGTAGATTGATTAAAGTCATCCGGATAGTGATGCGCACATTGAACGCGATCACCGAACTGACGTGAGAGGCCGTTTGACGTCCAGTGACGCCCCCAGCATGAACCGACGCTGATATCAGGCACGGTATACATATTCACCGCAAGACCAGCGGTAATCAGGTCAACCATTAAACCCGCAATTTCGTTAAAAATGATAAAGTGGCCGTCGGGTACCGTGCCGGTACTTTGGATAATGGAAACCCGCTGATGATAAGGCCCCCAAGGGTCTTCTGGCTGGTATCGCAACGCGCCATAAATATAATCCCGAAGCCCGACTCGGGCTAATTCGCGATAGTATTGTTGCGCGGTTGAATTTGATGCTGCTTGCGATTCAAAAGCATAAAACTCGAGCAGAGCCATACACACAATATCAGGGAATGCGTAATGTACAGAGCCTGCACGCATAACCGAGATAAATAGCACAGGGTCTGTATAACCGGCTTGCTGAAGATATGTGCTAATAAACTCCATTCGCCCACGAGTAAAAACCCCGCTCTGGAAGCACTGAGCGTATTCGTTTGCGATGTCTGCAATGTTTGTGCGGTTGACGCCGCAGATTCTTGCGAGTCCGTTCTGAGTAAGGTACGGAATACCGTTCTCCAAAACACCCATTTCAATATCGTTGAAAACACCTTCCTGCCTAACTCCAAGATCTAATACAGCAGGGGGTGTGGGCTGAGGCTGATTCTGTGTAGTCATCTATCTGATTTCCTTATTTTTATACCCTGAGGGCTGCGCCTTAGGAATTATCTTAACCCCCTTATTTATACTCCAACTTGCAATTTTTTGCGAGGTACTAACTTTGAGTAAAATCTTCACCCCCCGCCCCTACCAAAATCTCATTATCAACCACGAAATTGACTCTCTGCGCTGCAACATCTGGGCGGGCATGGGCATGGGTAAAACCGTGGCAACACTCACCACTCTGGAAGATCTCTTCATGGCGGGATCGGAGACGCAGCCCGCGCTGGTTCTCGCGCCGCTGCGCGTGGCAGCCAGCACCTGGCCGGATGAAGCGGTGAAATGGGGGCATCTGCGCAATATCGAGGTGCAGCCGATTGTCGGTAACGCCAAAGCACGCTCGGCGGCGCTAGCGAACAGCAACGCAAGCGTGTTCACCATCAACTACGACAATTTGGTCTGGCTGGTGGAAGAGCTGGGCGGCCGCTGGCCGTTCGGTACCGTCATCCCGGACGAAAGCACCCGGCTGAAATCCTTCCGGCTGCGTGGGGGTGGCAAGCGTGCAGCGGCACTGGGCAAAGTGGCGCATAAGCATATCCGGCGCTGGATGAATCTCACCGGTACGCCAGCGCCAAACGGTCTGGTGGATTTGTGGGGGCAGGCGTGGTTTGTCGACCAGGGGCAGCGCCTCGGACGCACTTACGGCGCGTTTACCTCCCGCTGGTTCAACTCAATACAGTTTCCGGGGCAGAGCTGGACGAAGCTGGAGCCATTCGCCCATTCGCAGGACGAGATACAGCGAGCGCTGGCCGACGTCACTATCTCACTGGACGCTGCCGACTGGTTCGACATCAAAGAGCCAATCCATAACGTGATCCGCGTGGGCATGCCGCCGAAGGCCCGTCAGCAGTATCGCGAGATGGAAAAGGAAATGTTCCTTGAGCTCAACGGCGAGGGCATCGAAGCGCCGAATGCCGCGGCAAAAACAGTGAAGTGCCTGCAAATTGCCAGCGGCGCGGTGTACACCGACGACGCCGGGAGCTGGTCAGAACTGCACGACGCGAAGCTGCAGGCGCTGGACAGCATACTCACCGAAGCAGCTGGCGCACCGGTGCTGGTGGCCTACCACTGGAAGCACGATCTGGAGCGCCTGCTTAAAGCGTTCCCTAAAGGTCGCCATCTCGACCAGGATCCGCAGACGCTGCGCGACTGGAACGCCGGGGAAATCCCGGTGCTGTTCGCGCATCCCGCCAGCGCAGGTCACGGTCTGAACATGCAGGACGGCGGCAACATACTGGTGTTTTTCTCGCACTGGTGGGATCTGGAGCAGTACCAGCAAATCATCGAACGCATTGGGCCAACCCGGCAGATTCAGGCCGGACACAACCGCCCGGTGTTCATTCACCACATCATCGCTGCCGACACTATGGACGACATGGTGATGGAGCGGATGAACTCAAAACGAACAGTGCAGGACATCCTGCTCGATGCCATGAAGAAGAGAGGTATAGCATGAGCGAGCAACCCGACGATCTGCTCACCCCGGACGAGGTATGCCAGAAGCTGGGCATAACCCAGAAGACGTTATGCGACTGGAATATAAAGCACCGGCATCGCGCCGTACTGGCCCCCATCCGTTTCAGCGCGAAAGTGGTTCGCTATGAGCGCCGTAACGTCGACGCCTTCATCCAGAAATGCCGCAGCCAGTATTAACCCCGTCGCCGTAACAGCGCAGCCTGCGCGAGTATGCTCCGTTCGTGAGCCTCGAAGGCTTCGCGCTTCAACGCAATCTCTTCCTGCAAAATCTCGTCTGAAAAGTCGTAATGTTCTGCCATTGGGTCATCTGACTTGCTGGAGTGATGAAGGCACAGGAGGCTTATTTCCCTTCGATCTGATCGGGAATAACCTCTTTCCTTCATCAGGGCGATAACGTTGCTCTTAAGGAATTTACGGCACATCGTATTAAATGCCCCCTCTTTCCCTTTAATAGTCCCGTCATGCTTCATGCCTTTAACAGCGCCTTCCGGGCTATAGGTTTTCACCAGTTTATCCAGCGATCTTTTTGAAAATGGCTGCATTGGGTCACGCGGCTGCAGGAATACAAAATCGTTATTGCACTCAGGAACTGAATCACGCCAGGCTTTCTGCTCGTCGATAATCCGCTGGATCTCTGGCGTTATTGGCAAGCGGAAAGCCTTTTGTGTTTTCATGGCCCCGCGCATACCGATAACTCCTTCCGGATAAACAATTTCGCCAGCATCTTCATTAATGTAATCCCAACGCAGGTTATGAACGTTAATCGGTCGAACGCCGGTAATAATCATATAGCGAACGGCGTTTTTCTGCTGTATTGAGGTACAGGCGGCCACGTTGAGCCAGAGCCGGGCGATGGATTCAATATCGGTAAAAAGTCGTGTCGGGGTGGGTTTCTGTACGCGGGAGGAAACATAATCGTCGGGCAGGCTGGCGGCAATGTTGCGGCCATTGCAAAGAGTGGGAGAGCAAAACTTCCAGAACCGACGAAGCTCGGCAAACAACTCCAGGGCGTTATTGTTCGAGCGAGTGGCGATCCATTCGTCCAGCACTTCCACCAGCCGAGGGTATGTCACGTCGCTGAACACTTCGCGCTCGCCGAACGTTGCTTTAATCCGGTCGATACGCACCCCGTAGGTGGTGAAACTGTCCGGGCTCAGCTTCTGCCGGGCCACTTTGGCTTTAAGGTCATCCCGGTACATTTCCAGCGCAGCATGGACGGACTCGGCTCGCAGGCCACCTTCGGCCATACCTGACGCCTTCTCGCGCGCCAGCTGAATTGCGAGCTCCGGCCATTCGCCGAGCTTTTTACCTTTGAGCCCCATCTTTTTGGGAAACTCGGCGTAAAATGTAACCTTACCTGCTTTGCTGAAATCGATGCGGAGATAGTTCTCTTTTTCGTATTTGGAACGGCGAGCCACGCCGGAAGCAGCGAGGATGGTTTTGGCGGCAGCAACACAGATTTTCATGTGTGCGCTGGTATAGGGAGGTTTACAGGCGTCCCACTTTTCAGACGCGGCTAAAACATCGTCATTATTGGGGCTATCCGGTTTATGTGTTACAGTGCGCGGCATTCTCAATCCTTATCTGCGTAAGCGCAGAAAACAAGCTCACACATGCAGGTCTTTACTACGGGACAAAATGCAATGTGTTGCGGTTTTGTGTTACTGGATTGAGTTTATCAGCGTTAAATACACTGGATCAACATACAGTAAGTTAATAATAGTGAAGAATGCGAATATGTCATAACTTACTGATTTCAAACTGCTTTAATGGTAATTCATTGATATGTCTTTACTAATTACTAAACGCTGTATTAATTGTGATATGTGTGAACCTGAATGCCCGAATGAGGCGATTTCAATGGGTGATCATATCTACGAGATTAACAGCGATAAGTGTACCGAATGCGTAGGTCACTACGAGACGCCAACCTGCCAGAAGGTGTGTCCGATCCCTAATACTATTGTGAAAGATCCGGCGCATGTCGAGACAGAAGAGCAGTTGTGGGATAAATTTGTGCTAATGCATCACGCAGATAAAATTTAATATTCTGCTCCTGAAGTAGAATATTAATTATTTATAGACAAAAGCTTAACGCTATTATATTTATTAAAATGATAACAACAGCATAATCATTCACCAAATGAATTCATATAATATCTGCGCAGACGTTTATTTATAATTATTAAAGGCGCGTCTGGCTGGTTAACCTGACGCGCCTTAAGTACGTTTCCTTGTGTTATAAGAACAGAAGGATCAGCTGTAAAACAGCAATGATGACTTTAATGACCCGTTTAAACAGGTATCGACAATCAGCCATTCGTTTTTCCTTAAACAAGGAATGCAGCCGTTCAGATTAGCCCTTACATCTCCCCAAAACTGAACGTGCGAGTTATTGGAACCGGGTGCTGCACTCCACACCAGAGCTTTGACGACACCACTCGTTTCAATGGGGGAATTCAGTGGCATGGTGTAGAACACAGCAAATTCTCTAATAACACAGCCGATTGTAATGTACTTATAAAAAAGCGGTCACGTTAATCTTTTCATCAATATCGATTTCTTCGTCCCGGCTCGAGTTTTTTATGTCAGAGATTGCAAGGTACTTGTACAGATCAACGAAATTGATCCATAATCATTTTCGTTGGAATCGTGTGCTGCACAAAATTAAAGTTGTAAAGAAAAACCCCCGTTCCTTACCAGTTCGGGGGTTTTTCTTTTTAAAAAACGCGGTATTAGTTTTGATATTCGTGAAAGGATTTTTAACTCTCGATAATTACCGTGGCGCAAGCATAATGACGTTCATCTGCCAGCGTCACATGCATATGTGCGACGCCCAGCTTTTCCGCCAGTTTTAATGCCTCGCCCCACAGTCGCAACCGTGGCTTACCAAGCTCATCGTTGAACACTTCAAACTGATTAAACGCCAGACCATTACGGATCCCGGTTCCAAACGCTTTTGCCGCCGCTTCTTTCACAGCAAAACGCTTCGCCAGAAAACGCACTGGCTGTTGGTGCGTTTTCCAGATTTCCCATTCGTTATCGCTTAATACGCGGCGTGCCAGGCGCTCACCGGATCGGGCGATCACCGCTTCAATGCGAGCGATCTCCACGATATCCGTGCCTAAACCTAATATTGCCATTAGCCACGCGCTTCCAGCATCAGACGCTTCATTTCTGCCACCGCATCTTTCAGTCCGGTCATCACTGCACGACCAATAATGGCATGGCCGATATTCAGTTCATGCATCTCAGGAATGGCGGCAATGGCCTTCACGTTGTGATAGGTCAGACCGTGGCCGGCGTTAACTTTCAGACCGAGACTTGCAGCAAAGGTCGCGGCTTTAGCAATGCGCGCCAACTCTTGCGCCTGTTCAGCTTCAGTTTTAGCATCGGCATAACAACCGGTGTGGATCTCGATAAACGGGGCGCCTACCTCTGCTGCAGCTTTGATCTGCTCTTCATCTGCGTCGATAAACAGAGAAACCTGAATCCCGGCATCCGCCAGACGTTTACAGGCATCGCGCATTTTGTCACGCTGACCTGCGACGTCCAGGCCACCTTCGGTTGTCACTTCCTGGCGCTTTTCCGGTACCAGGCAGCAAAAATGAGGCTTCGTCTCAATGGCAATCGCCAGCATCTCTTCGGTCACCGCCATTTCCAGATTCATGCGGGTATCCAGCGTCTGACGCAGGATACGTACGTCGCGGTCAGTAATGTGGCGACGATCTTCACGCAAATGCACGGTAATGCCATCCGCGCCAGCCTGCTCGGCAATAAACGCGGCCTGCACCGGATCGGGGTAAGCAGTACCACGTGCATTACGCAGCGTTGCGATATGGTCAATGTTGACGCCCAACAGTAATTCAGCCATGACAATCCTCATCAGTCATTATGTGTTTGCACTGTTCGCTTAGGTATAAACTGCCGGAACAGTTCCCTGCTCTTTAAAGGTTTACCGCCAAGATACGGCTTAAGCGCCATGCGGGTAAAGCGTTTCGCGGCACGCAATGTGTCTGCGTCAGGAAATTCCCGCGTGTGTAACGCTTTCAACTGCCTCCCGGTGAAGGTTTTATTGTCGATAACGACGCTTGCGATAAACCCTTTTTCTTCGCGATAACGATACGTCATGGTGTCATCCACCGGTTCGCCGCTACCTGCACAATGGGTAAAATTGACGCCATAACCCAGATGCCCGAGCAATGCCAGCTCAAAGCGGCGCAACGCGGGTTCCGGTGTGCCTGTGGCTCCAGCCAGAGACTGGATGCAGTGCAAGTAATCGAAAAAGAGTTCCGAGAAGCGCGTCTCGTATTCCAGCACGCGGGAGAGAAGCTCGTTGATGTACAGACCGCTGTAAAGCGTGATACCGCTTAATGGCAGCGCCAATGAGACAGCTTCAGCACTGCGCAGTGTTTTGACTTCACCGCGCCCACCGAAGCGAAGCAAGAGAGGCGTGAAAGGCTGTAATGCACCTTTCAGGGTAGAGCGTTTAGAACGTGCGCCTTTGGCAACCAGACGCACGCGGCCCGATTCCTCCGTGAAGACGTCCAGCATCAGGCTGGTTTCGCTCCACGGGCGACTATGCAATACGAATGCGCGCTGCCAGCCTTCCATCATACTCGTCGCCTTTCAAGTTGCAGGTGCCTTGGCTGCACCCGTTCACCCTGGTCACTTACTTTAGTAAGCTCCCAGGGATTCACGGTCTTGCCGCCTTCCTGCACCTCGAAAGTCATAGAGTATGCTAATTAAAGATCGTCAACGTAACCGAGACTACGCAGTGCGCGTTCGTCGTCGGCCCAGCCGGATTTCACTTTTACCCACAGTTCAAGATGGACAGGCGCTTCGAACATTTCCTGCATGTCTTTACGCGCTTCAATGCCGATGGTTTTAATCTTGGCCCCTTTGTTGCCAATAACCATCTTCTTCTGCCCTTCACGCTCAACGAGAATCAAACCGTTGATGTCGTAACCACCACGTTCATTGGTGACAAAACGTTCGATCTCCACGGTCACGGAGTACGGCAGTTCTGCGCCGAGGAAACGCATCAGTTTTTCACGGATGATTTCAGAGGCCATAAACCGCTGTGAGCGATCGGTGATGTAATCTTCCGGGAAGTGATGCGTCGCTTCAGGCAGATGCTTACGCACGATTGCCGCAATAGTGTCAACATTCAGCCCGGTTTCGGCAGAGATCGGTACAATATCGAGGAAGTTCATCTGGCTTGACAGGAACTGCAGATGCGGCAGCAGATCGGCTTTCTCCTGCACGTTGTCCACTTTGTTCACCGCGAGGATCACCGGCGCTTTGCCATCACGCAGCTTGTTGAGCACCATTTCATCGTCCGGCGTCCAACGGGTGCCTTCAACGACAAAAATCACCAGCTCAACGTCGCCAATGGAGCTGCTCGCCGCTTTGTTCATCAGGCGGTTAATAGCACGCTTCTCTTCCATATGCAGGCCCGGGGTATCGACGTAGATCGCCTGATACGCGCCTTCAGTATGGATACCCACAATGCGGTGACGCGTTGTCTGCGCTTTGCGGGAAGTGATGGAGATTTTCTGCCCCAACAGTTTGTTCAGCAGCGTGGATTTGCCAACGTTCGGACGTCCGACGATGGCAATAAATCCGCAGTAACTTTTATCGATGCTCATTCCAGCTCCAGTTTTTTCAACGCCTGTTCGGCGGCAGCCTGCTCAGCCTTACGACGGCTTGAACCTGTGCCAACCACCGGTTCACTCAGGCCGCTGACCTGGCAGTGGATAGTAAATTCCTGATCGTGCGCTTCGCCACGTACCTGAACTACCAGATAAGTCGGCAGCGGCAGATGGCGACCCTGCAAATATTCTTGCAAGCGCGTTTTCGGATCTTTTTGTTTATCGCCTGGGCTAATTTCGTCCAGACGGGTTTGATACCAGTTAAGGATTAACTTCTCGACAGTTTGAATATCACTGTCGAGGAATACGCCGCCAATTAATGCTTCGACGGTGTCGGCGAGAATTGACTCGCGACGAAATCCACCGCTTTTAAGTTCACCCGGCCCTAAACGCAAGCACTCGCCTAACTCAAATTCGCGTGCCAGTTCTGCCAGCGTATTGCCACGGACCAACGTAGCACGCATGCGGCTCATATCGCCTTCATCCACACGCGGGAAACGGTGATACAGCGCATTGGCGATAACGTAGCTCAAGATTGAGTCGCCTAAAAATTCTAAACGCTCGTTATGTTTGCTGCTGGCGCTGCGGTGAGTTAATGCCTGCTGCAGCAGTTCCTGATGATTAAAAGTGTAGCCCAGCTTCCGTTGAAGCCGATTAATTACGATGGGGTTCATGCGATACCAATAAATAAATGCGTCAACAATTCAGCACACGAAACAGACCTGATACACATAGGCTCTGTTAACCGCTTTGTCGCGGATTCATTACGCCATATATGGAAACCAACGCTGTTTCGTGTGCCGTGGCAACCAGAAGGCGCCAACCTTAAACTTCGGGGGAATATTCTATACACAACGATAAGGGATGTCGTTAGCCTGGGGAGATTTATCTCATAAATAATTCACGTTGCCGCCAGAATGACGACAACGTGAACGAGAAGCAGCAATTAATGGATGCCGCCAATGCGACTTAAGCGCACACCTGTCGGCCATTCACCTTCTTGCTTATCGAAACTCATCCAGATTGCCGTTGCGCGACCTACCAGATTCGCTTCCGGCACAAAGCCCCAGTAACGGCTGTCCGCGCTGTTGTCGCGGTTATCGCCCATCATGAAGTATTGACCCGGCGGGACAATCCAGGTTGCCAGTTGTTGTCCTGGTTGCTGGTAATACATCCCTACCTGATCCTGGGCGATTGGCACAGTCAGGATACGATGCGTTACATCGCCCAACGTCTCTTTACGTTCGGAAAGACGAATACCATTTTCTTTGGTTTCGTTTTTCGGCACTTCAAAGAAGCCACTGGTCGCTTCCCCGCCGTTACGACGCGAGAAGGTCTGTACGAAATCGCTCGGTTCAACGTTGGAATAAGTTACCGGCAGCGCGTTTTCACACGCTTGACCAGAACTGCATCCAGGTTGAATGGTCACTTCTTTCGCGACCGGATCATAAGTGACCTTATCGCCCGGTAAACCTACCGCTCGCTTGATGTAATCAAGCTTCGGATCTTCCGGGTATTTGAAGACCACGATATCGCCACGTTTCGGATGACCGGTTTCGATCAATGTTTTCTGGTAAATAGGATCTTTAATGCCGTAAGCAAATTTCTCTACCAGAATGAAGTCACCGATTAACAGAGTCGGCATCATCGAACCTGACGGGATCTGGAACGGTTCATAAATAAATGAACGCACAATCAATACGATAGCCAGCACCGGAAATACAGAAGCCCCGGTTTCCAGCCAGCCTGGCTTCGGCGCAACCTTTTTCAGTGTTGCTTTATCCAGTGAATCCCCGGCAGCCGCTTGCGCCGCTGCCTGACGTTCCCGTCGTTTAGGTGCGAAAAAGAATTTATCCACGCACCATAAAATGCCCGTCACCAGTGTGGCAATCACCAGAATCAGGGCAAACATATTCGCCATGCCAACTCCTAAGGGTTATTTGTTGTCTTTGCCGACGTGCAGAATGGCAAGGAACGCTTCCTGCGGCAGCTCAACGTTACCGATCTGCTTCATACGTTTCTTACCTTCTTTCTGTTTCTGCAGCAGCTTTTTCTTACGGCTGATATCACCACCATAGCATTTAGCCAGTACGTTTTTACGCAGCTGCTTCACGGTGGAACGCGCAATGATGTGCGTACCAATCGCTGCCTGAATAGCGATATCAAACTGCTGGCGTGGGATCA
The DNA here is from genome assembly GCF_005781065.1 of Escherichia sp. E1130. Taxonomy (NCBI): domain Bacteria; kingdom Pseudomonadati; phylum Pseudomonadota; class Gammaproteobacteria; order Enterobacterales; family Enterobacteriaceae; genus Escherichia; species Escherichia sp. E1130. The sequence goes on along the minus strand of NZ_VATL01000037.1, from coordinate 20,345 downwards.
GATCTTTCATCTTCTCCACCAGCTCGCGGCCACGGTTTTGCGAATTATCACGGTGGGTGATCAATGCCAACGCATCAACACGTTCACCGTTGATTAAGACGTCAACACGCACCATGTCAGAAGCCTGGAAGCGTTTGAAGTTGTAATCCAAAGACGCATAGCCACGCGAGGTTGATTTCAGTCGGTCGAAGAAATCAAGCACCACTTCCGCCATCGGGATCTCGTACGTCAGCGCTACCTGGTTTCCGTGATAGACCATGTTGGTCTGTACACCGCGTTTTTCAACGCACAAGGTAATGACGTTACCGAGATACGCTTGCGGCAGCAGCATGTGACACTCTGCAATCGGCTCGCGCAGTTCGTAGATGTTATTTACCGCTGGCAGCTTGGATGGGCTGTCGACGTAGATAACTTCTTTTGCCGTAGTTTCAACTTCATACACTACTGTCGGTGCTGTGGTAATCAGGTCAAGATCGTATTCACGTTCCAGACGTTCCTGAATGATCTCCATGTGCAACAGGCCGAGGAAGCCGCAGCGGAAACCAAAGCCCAGCGCCGTTGAGCTTTCTGGCTCATAGAACAGTGAAGCGTCGTTCAGGCTGAGTTTGCCCAACGCGTCACGGAAGGCTTCATAGTCGTCGGAACTTACCGGGAACAGACCGGCATATACCTGCGGTTTAACTTTCTTAAACCCAGGCAACGCTTTTTCTGCCGGATTACGCGCCAGCGTTAAGGTATCGCCTACCGGTGCACCGTGGATGTCTTTGATCGCACACACCAGCCAGCCTACTTCGCCGCATTTCAGTTCAGTACGATCAACCTGTTTCGGCGTGAAGATCCCCAGGCGGTCGGCGTTATAGGTCTGCCCGGTGCTCATAACTTTCACTTTGTCGCCCTTACGCAAGGTGCCGTTTTTAATACGGATAAGTGAAACCACGCCCAGGTAGTTATCGAACCAGGAGTCGATAATCAGCGCCTGTAACGGACCTTCTGGATCGCCTTCCGGCGGCGGAATGTCGCGCACCAGACGTTCGAGAACGTCCTGCACGCCCACGCCGGTTTTCGCTGAACAGCGCACCGCATCGGTGGCGTCGATACCAACAATATCTTCAATTTCTTCCGCCACACGTTCAGGATCGGCTGCCGGTAAGTCAATCTTGTTCAGTACCGGCACCACTTCGAGATCCATCTCCATCGCGGTGTAGCAGTTCGCCAGTGTTTGCGCTTCTACGCCCTGCCCGGCGTCGACCACCAGCAATGCACCTTCACAGGCAGCCAGCGAACGGGAAACTTCATAGGAGAAGTCTACGTGGCCCGGGGTGTCGATAAAGTTAAGCTGATAGGTTTCACCGTCAGACGCTTTGTAGTCCAGCGTCACGCTTTGCGCTTTGATGGTAATGCCACGCTCACGCTCAAGATCCATGGAATCGAGAACCTGCGCCTCCATTTCACGGTCAGACAGGCCACCGCAGATCTGGATAATACGGTCAGACAGCGTCGATTTACCGTGGTCAATGTGAGCTATGATCGAAAAGTTACGTATATTCTTCATAAAGTATGATTATTGTGCCTTAACGCCCGGTTAACCAGGCTTTTAGAAGTCGCTGTTCTGAGCTTAACGTCTGTATTAATAGAAAGGCCGCATTCTACACTACAACATTGAGGCGAGGAAATGTTCATACCGTATGGATTGTGGTATCTGGAAACGTCCTCGCATTTGTTATGCAAAATGCAACAAAGCCAGTGAAATCACTGGCTCGCGTCTTCCGAAGATGTTTCAAACCGCACAAGGCCTGGCGGCAATGCCACGCTTAAAATGATCGGTTGCCATTCAGCCCGGGCAGCAAACTTTCGCGAGAAGCCGCGCGCAATCAGGAATCCACCAACGCCACCAAGAATTGCGCCGCATAACGCCGCGATGTCTGAAGCAAAGAGTAGCTGAAATAACGAAGCAACAAGGAATAATCCCAACAGTGGAGACATATAAACCAGCAATGCGGAACTAAGCAGGCTACCTTCAGCGATTCCTAATTCCACTTTTTGCCCCGGCACTAACGGCTCATCACAGGGTACGACGATGGTATGTGTGGTTTGCGGACCAAGTTTATTCAACACACGACTGCCGCAGCCAGCGCGGGAAGCGCAGCTGCTGCATGAGGCTTTGACATCACAACTGACCAGCGCCTGCCCGTTTTGCCAGGAGACGACGGTAGCCCACTCTTTGATCATTGCGCTGCCCCGAACTTAATGTTCTCGGCAATGCGTTTCGCCGTTTGCGGCGGTAGTTCACCAACAATAGTGATTTCCGCGTTGTCACGTATGCTGGTGCTGACTGTTCGGCGTCCGGTACGCAACATCTGATCGGTGCTCGATGGCGTCGCGCGGTTAACGTTTACCGAGAAGCTGAACAAGCCGTCGGAATAGAGACGTGATTCGATGGGCATATTGTCCATCGTGGGCAACGGGCGTCGGCTACTGGAGACTTCGCTAAACCCCTGCGGCAACCAGGTTGGAGTCCAGTTGAATTTGGCTTTTTCACCTACAGGAACAGAAAGCAACGGCGGCAAATTTGCCTTCGCCAGCGTCTGCATACTGCTGCTGATATCCTGATTGACGTTAAAAGCAATCACGCGAAATTGTTCCAGCGTTTCACCATCGCGATCAAGGAGATCAACCCGCATCGGTAATTTCGATTCGGTGTCCATCCACACAATGTAGCTGTAGCGTGTGCCATCACGAGCAACCACGCGAATGACTTCGCAAAGACGATCAGCAATACGCGTGCGTCCCACGGAGATAAAGTCGTAGTAAGGAGAAAGGCGTTTGAAATCGGTATAAATGAGCGATGGCAGAGAATCAACAATGTAATCGCCATTAAGAGTAAACGGTTCAAGGCCCGGCTCAAAGTAGCTGATTTCATTGCCGCGCTGTACCACTTCCCGGCGCGGGCCATCCATTTGCAACAGCTGTGCAAGCGGACGGTTATCGAGGCGTGCATGTCGATAACGCAGAGACTCAACACCTTGTTTATTGATGCTGATGAATGACAGCTCGTAATTCAGTGACTGGCTAGCCAGGTTCATCTGCTGTAATAACGCCCCGGACGCGGGAGTGGCCGAGGCGTTAGCAGAGAATAACAGGCTACCTGTCACTAATGACATGGCAAACCAAAGTTGCTTCATTACTGCGATTGCGTTCCTAAAGTTTGAATTCCTGGCACCTGTACAGCGGCTTGCTGTGTTTGTGCCTGCTCAAACTGAAGCTGTTCGGAGTGGAGTCGACGTTGCAGTTCGTAATCCTGCAACATGGCATTAATGCGACGACGCTGCTCCTGTACCTGCTGCTGTTGACCATTGTTTGCGGTCGCTTCAGAAGGTACTCCCAGACTTACCGGACTGGCTTTCCCCATCATCGGCAGAGTATTAAATACCGGTGTTTCGGGCTGCTGGGACGTTTCAGATTGTCCATTATAGTGCTGGACGCCAACGATAACTGCAAGCGATACACATGCCGCTACGCCCATTTGGGTAAGCTGTGCCGCCCATGGACGTACTTTCTGCCAGAATGGCATTTTCTGCCATTGATGCGGAGTAGGCTGGGCCTCTGGGATCAATATCGTCGGTTGACGAACTGGCTCTTCTTCAATGGCGGCCATCACGCGCGATGAGATATCGAAATGAAGCAACTCAGGAGTATCACCCCGCATAGAGTCACGGATTAAGTGATAGCTTTCCCAGGTTTTCTGCATTTCCGGGTTGTGAGCCAGTTCGTTAAGCAGCTCACTATCCAGCGTTTCGCCATCCATTAAAGCGGAAAGTTGTTCTTTCTGCATGCCTAATACCCTTATCCAGTATCCCGCTATCGTCAACGCCTGATAAGCGGTTGAACTTTGTTATCAATAGCTTCCCTCGCTCGGAAGATACGTGAACGCACCGTACCTACCGGACAATCCATGATAGCGGCTATCTCTTCATAGCTCAGGCCATCCAGCTCCCGCAAGGTTATTGCCATGCGTAAATCTTCCGGGAGGGACTCAATAGTTCGGAAAACTATCTGTCTCAGTTCTTCTGACAACATTAAGTTCTCAGGGTTCGAAATTTCTTTCAGCGCGCCACCACTTTCGAAGTTTTCAGCTTCAATGGCATCCACATCACTGGAAGGTGGACGACGCCCCTGAGCAACCAGGTAATTTTTCGCTGTATTTACAGCGATCCGATACAGCCATGTATAAAAAGCACTATCTCCCCGGAACGAATCCAGCGCACGATAGGCTTTAATAAAAGCTTCTTGTACCACATCGGGAACATCACCCGACGGCACATAGCGGGAAACCAGACTCGCCACTTTATGCTGATAGCGCACTACCAGTAAGTTAAAAGCTTTCTGATCTCCCTTCTGGACCCGTTCAACCAGGACCTGGTCCGTTAACTGCTCGCTCATCCGAGGTAAAGTCTCCCCAAACCAAATTTCCACGCGCTATCGAAACGCCACTCCATTAGCTGCAATTTGAGCAAGCAAAACGTTAGAGTGTCTCGTTTTTGTAAAGTTCCGTAACGCATCTGTTTTTGTTTGTCATGCTGTAGACGGATCATTATCTATCATTATAAGTCTACAGAATCTGAACATTGCATTATCTGTGTAGAAATGCCCATTTAACTGCCTGAAGAGTACCCCAACGGCCTTTTTATTTCACCACCTAATCCTCCGCCAGCAAGCAACTTCTCTTTTTTCCACCGTCCAGGATCTCCCTGTTTAGCCATTGTAACAAATATTAAAATAGCAGGTGTTTAATTACACAACGTGATGCTATGCTGACCAAACCGTGTTTAGTAAATTAAACAAACAAAATGAATACTCTTCCTGAACATTCTTGTGATGTGCTGATTATCGGTAGCGGCGCAGCCGGGCTTTCACTGGCACTACGTCTGGCTGACCAGCATCAGGTCATCGTTCTTAGCAAAGGCCCGGTAACGGAAGGCTCAACATTTTATGCCCAGGGCGGAATCGCCGCCGTGTTTGATGAAACTGACAGCATAGACTCGCATGTGGAAGACACATTAATTGCTGGTGCCGGCATTTGCGATCGCCATGCGGTTGAATTTGTCGCCAGCAACGCGCGTTCCTGCGTGCAATGGCTAATCGATCAGGGAGTGTTGTTTGACACCCACGTTCAGCCGAATGGCGAAGAAAGCTATCATCTGACCCGTGAAGGTGGGCATAGTCACCGTCGCATTCTTCATGCTGCCGACGCCACCGGCAGAGAAGTAGAAACCACGCTGGTGAGCAAGGCGCAGAACCATCCGAATATTCGTGTGCTGGAACGCAGCAATGCGGTTGATCTGATTGTTTCTGACAAAATTGGCCTGCCTGGAACGCGACGGGTTGTCGGCGCGTGGGTGTGGAACCGTAATAAAGAAACCGTGGAAACTTGCCATGCTAAAGCGGTGGTGCTGGCAACTGGCGGCGCGTCGAAGGTTTATCAGTACACCACCAATCCGGATATTTCCTCTGGTGATGGTATTGCCATGGCCTGGCGTGCGGGTTGCCGGGTCGCCAATCTCGAATTTAATCAGTTTCACCCTACCGCGCTGTACCATCCACAGGCACGGAATTTCCTGTTAACGGAAGCCTTACGCGGCGAAGGCGCTTATTTGAAACGCCCGGACGGCACACGTTTTATGCCTGATTTTGATGATCGCGGCGAACTGGCCCCGCGCGATATTGTCGCCCGCGCCATTGACCATGAGATGAAACGCCTCGGCGCGGATTGTATGTTCCTTGATATCAGCCATAAGCCCGCTGAATTTATTCGCCAGCATTTCCCAATGATCTATGAAAAGTTGCTGGGGTTGGGTATTGACCTCACGAAAGAACCGGTGCCGATTGTGCCTGCTGCGCACTATACCTGCGGCGGCGTAATGGTTGACGATCATGGACGTACGGACGTTGATGGCCTGTATGCCATTGGCGAAGTGAGTTATACGGGCTTACATGGTGCTAACCGCATGGCCTCTAACTCCTTGCTGGAGTGTCTGGTCTATGGCTGGTCGGCAGCGGAAGATATTACAAAACGTATGCCTTATGCGCGTGGCGTCAGTACGTTACCGCCGTGGGATGAAAGCCGTGTTGAGAATCCTGACGAACTGGTGGTGATTCAACATAACTGGCATGAGTTACGCCTGTTTATGTGGGATTACGTAGGTATTGTGCGCACAACAAAACGCCTTGAGCGCGCTCTGCGGCGTATCAATATGTTGCAACAGGAAATAGACGAATATTACGCACACTTCCGCGTATCAAATAATTTGCTGGAACTGCGTAATCTGGTGCAGGTTGCCGAGTTGATTGTTCGCTGTGCAATGATGCGTAAGGAGAGTCGGGGGTTGCATTTCACGCTGGATTATCCGGAACTGCTCACGCATTCCGGTCCATCGATCCTTTCCCCCGTCAATCATTACATAAACAGATAAAAAGCCTGGGTCAGCGCAGTGTACGCTTCGGAATAGTTCTGGTCTGGCCCACGAATCACTAAGCGATCGCAAAAGCACTCCCCCGCCAGTGGGGAGAATGCCAGCAGCACCCGATGCGGCAATCGCGCTTCGTTTTCTGCCACATCCGTTCGCAAACGTAAATGCCACCCCATGCTTAATGCCAGCTCCGTAAAACTATTACCGATTTGCTCTGGCAGTACCACGCAGAAAAATCCCTCTTCGGTAATGCACTCTGCCGCGCAGGTCAGCAAGGATTGATGATCCAGCGTGGTGGTATAGCGCGCCTGTTCCCGCTGCGGTGTCGCACACTCCACTCCCTGCTGATAATACGGCGGGTTGCTGATGATTAAATCAAAGCGTGCTGTCTGCTGTGTGATCCACTGCTGAATATCTGCCGTATGGACATTAATCCGCTCTGCCCACGGAGACTGGTTAATATTCTCCTGCGCCTGAGCTGCAGCTTCACTTTCCAGTTCAACTGCATCAATCATCACGCTGTCATCGGTTCGCTGCGCCAGCATCAGTGCCAACAACCCGCTACCAGTGCCGATATCAAGGCAGCGTTTTACCCCTGCCACCGGAGCCCATGCGCCAAGCAAAATTCCATCCGTTCCCACTTTCATCGCACATCGTTCGTGGCCGACAAAAAACTGTTTAAAAGTAAATCCATTACGACGAAGCACGGATGTAGACTGTGACATGTAAATAAAACCTTGCTGAAAAAACGGCGATAGCACCGGGTAAGAACAATACCTGAGAAGCGATATCCATACAAACAGATGAAGATTGCAGCCGTAACGTCTATAATCAGCGCCCCACACAGAGGTAGAACATGACTGTAACGACTTTTTCCGAACTTGAACTCGACGAAAGCCTGCTGGAAGCCCTCCAGGATAAAGGTTTCACTCGCCCGACCGCCATTCAGGCTGCCGCCATTCCGCCTGCGCTCGATGGCCGTGATGTACTCGGTTCTGCGCCGACAGGCACCGGTAAAACGGCGGCGTATCTGCTGCCAGCGTTGCAGCACCTGCTCGATTTCCCACGTAAGAAATCCGGTCCGCCGCGTATTTTGATCCTCACCCCAACTCGCGAACTGGCGATGCAGGTGGCCGATCATGCCCGCGAACTGGCGAAACATACGCATCTGGATATCGCCACTATCACCGGCGGCGTGGCCTATATGAACCACGCAGAAGTTTTCAGCGAAAACCAGGACATCGTGGTCGCCACGACCGGACGTCTGCTGCAATACATAAAAGAAGAGAACTTCGATTGCCGCGCGGTTGAAACGCTGATCCTCGACGAAGCTGACCGTATGCTGGATATGGGCTTCGCTCAGGATATCGAACATATTGCTGGCGAAACGCGCTGGCGTAAACAGACCCTGCTCTTTTCAGCAACGCTGGAAGGCGATGCGATTCAGGACTTTGCAGAGCGTCTGCTGGAAGATCCGGTGGAAGTTTCTGCGAATCCGTCCACCCGTGAGCGCAAAAAGATCCATCAGTGGTATTACCGCGCCGATGATCTTGAGCATAAAACCGCATTGCTGGTGCATCTGTTAAAACAGCCTGAAGCGACTCGCTCAATCGTATTTGTGCGTAAGCGTGAGCGTGTGCATGAGCTGGCAAACTGGCTGCGCGAAGCGGGCATCAACAACTGCTATCTCGAAGGTGAGATGGTACAAGGCAAGCGTAATGAAGCGATTAAACGCCTGACCGAAGGTCGCGTTAACGTGCTGGTTGCAACCGACGTTGCCGCACGCGGCATTGACATTCCGGATGTCAGCCACGTCTTTAACTTCGATATGCCGCGCAGTGGCGATACTTATTTGCACCGTATCGGTCGTACCGCTCGCGCCGGTCGTAAAGGCACCGCAATTTCGCTGGTGGAAGCTCATGACCATCTGCTGCTGGGCAAAGTTGGTCGCTATATTGAAGAGCCAATTAAAGCTCGCGTAATTGATGAGTTACGCCCGAAAACGCGTGCACCAAGCGAGAAACAGACTGGCAAGCCATCTAAGAAAGTACTGGCAAAACGCGCCGAGAAGAAAAAGGCTAAAGAGAAAGAGAAGCCGCGGGTGAAAAAACGCCATCGCGATACCAAAAATATTGGTAAGCGCCGTAAACCAAGCGGAACGGGCGTGCCACCGCAAACAACAGAAGAGTAATCATAATGCCGGGTTTAAGCCCGGCATTTTTTTATCCAGCCACAAAACACTCTTCAACACACTGAATAAAAGTGTACATCGCTGGGCTAACCGCTTTTCCGGCATGGTGTGCGCACATTGCTGTAATGGTCTGCGACGGCTCGCCAAAGGGCAATTCAATTAATTCACCGCTCGCAAGTTCTTTTGCCACCGCAAAGCGTGGCAGGTAGCTGACACCGATATTGGCCGCGACACAACGCTTGATGCTTTCGATACTTATAAGCTCTATGGTGTTTTCCACCGTGATCCGCCGCTGGCGAAGCGTGCTCTCAAATATCTAGCGGAAGATACATTGTGGTTCGTTGATAATAAAACTACAGGCGTTATGTCTTCCCGACTCAGTAAAATCGACATCTGCAATTTGCGGTGAAGCCACCAGCACCAGCGATTGTTCACCCAACTCACGTCGGTTCAGTGCATCATCATTCCCTACGCGATAAAAGATGCCGACGTCTGCCTCATCATTCAGTAGTGCATCACGAATCACGTAACAGTTCAGTGACTGCAATGATAAACGCACTTTTGGTGCGCGTTGCCGAAAACGCTGCAACACCTGCGGCATTCGGTAAGAGAGCAACGTTTCGCCCGAAACAACGCGCAGTTCTCCGTCCGGCTCCGACTCTTTTTTGGCAGCTACGCGAAGCGTATCCATTACTCTGGTGAGTTCATAGATGTGCGGCAGCAGCTTTTTGCCTTCGCGAGTGAGGCACATCCGTCGACCAATTTTCTCAAACAACTGGACCGAGAACTCCTGTTCAAGCTGCTGAATATGAAAAGTCACCGTCGACTGTGTGCAGCACAATTTTTGCGAAGCTCGCAAAAAAGAACCCTCTTCCACCACGGTTTTTAGGGTAATAAAACGGCGCAGATCCATAATCCCACACCTATCGAAAATATCGAACTTAGAATGTGAAAACATTCATTTTTTTAAATGTTTTGTGTCGGGTACTGTCTACCAAAACAGAGGAGATAACAAGTGACACCGACCCTTTTAAGTGCTTTTTGGACCTACACCCTGATTACTGCCCTCACGCCAGGACCAAACAATATTCTCGCCCTTAGTTCTGCCACGTCGCATGGGTTTCGTCAGAGTACCCGCGTACTGGCGGGGATGAGTCTGGGATTTTTAATCGTCATGCTACTGTGCGCGGGAATTTCGTTTTCACTGGCTGTTATTGACCCGGCGGCAGTGCATCTGTTGAGTTGGGCGGGGGCGGCATATATTGTCTGGCTGGCGTGGAAAATCGCTACCAGCCCAACAAAGGAAGACGGGCTTCAGGCAAAACCAATCAGCTTTTGGGCAAGCTTTGCGCTACAGTTTGTGAACGTCAAAATCATTTTGTACGGCATTACGGCACTATCGACGTTTGTCCTGCCGCAAACGCAGGCGTTAAGCTGGGTAGTTGGCGTCAGCGTTTTGCTGGCAATGATTGGGACGTTTGGCAATGTGTGCTGGGCGCTGGCGGGGCATCTGTTTCAGCGATTGTTTCGCCAGTATGGTCGCCAGTTAAATATCGTGCTGGCACTGTTGCTGGTTTATTGCGCGGTACGTATTTTCTATTAATGAAAAAAAACGGAAGAGGTCGCCCTCTTCCGCTTAGTAACTTGCTACTTAAGCCTTACAGGCTTTCAGTAAAGGTACGAGCGATAACGTCGCGCTGCTGTTCCGGAGTCAGAGAGTTAAAGCGAACTGCATAACCGGATACACGGATGGTCAGCTGCGGATATTTTTCCGGATGCTTAACTGCATCTTCCAGAGTTTCACGACGCAGAACGTTTACGTTCAGGTGCTGACCACCTTCTACGCGAACTTCTGGTTTAACTTCTACTGGAACTTCACGGTACTCAATGTCACCCAGTTTGCTTACTGCAACCACTTCGTCTTCTGCAAAACCTGCTTTCGCAACGATGCAACGCGCTTCGCCTTTTTCGCTGTCCAGCAGCCAGAAAGAGTTCAGCAGATCGTCGTTAGCGGCTTTAGTAATCTGGATACCTGTAATCATGTGATGCCTCCCCGGCAAAATTTATTTGATTTGATCAGCCTGTCGCGGCCAATTGGTAAAACCATTGTTGCTTGAGTGTATATATACTCCTCAAAGACCCCTGATTCTTTGATTTAAATCAATAAAAAACACACACCAAGTGTGGAGGCAAGTGGATTTTATTGTTTTACATCAACTTATGCGGGTGTGAAATTTTACCAATTTACATTTTTTTACAGTCGATTATGTCTATAAAATGAGCTTGATTTTGCTCTGTAGAAAGAAGCAGTTAAGCTAGGCGGATTGAAGATTCGCAGGAGAGCGAGATGGCTAACGAATTAACCTGGCATGACGTGCTGGCTGAAGAGAAGCAACAACCCTATTTTCTTAATACCCTTCAGACCGTCGCCAGCGAGCGGCAATCCGGCATCACTATCTATCCGCCACAAAAAGATGTCTTTAACGCCTTTCGTTATACCGAGTTAGGCGATGTCAAAGTCGTGATTCTCGGCCAGGATCCTTATCACGGCCCCGGACAGGCTCACGGCCTGGCCTTTTCTGTTCGCCCCGGTATCCCCACTCCGCCGTCATTACTGAATATGTATAAAGAGTTGGAAAATACCGTTCCAGGTTTTACCCGCCCGGCGCATGGCTATCTCGAAAGCTGGGCGCGTCAGGGCGTTCTGCTGCTCAATACCGTATTGACGGTACGCGCAGGTCAGGCGCATTCCCACGCCAGCCTCGGTTGGGAGACGTTTACTGATAAAGTCATCAGCCTCATAAATCAGCATCGCGAAGGCGTGGTGTTTTTGTTGTGGGGATCGCATGCGCAAAAGAAAGGGGCGATTATAGATAAGCAACGCCATCACGTACTGAAAGCACCGCATCCGTCGCCGCTTTCTGCGCATCGTGGATTCTTTGGCTGTAACCATTTTGTGCTGGCAAATCAGTGGCTGGAACAACGTGGTGAGACGCCGATTGACTGGATGCCAGTATTACCAACAGAGAGTGAGTAAATTTGTGGGAAAATGCCGGATGGCAGAGTTGCCACCCGGCTGATTTATCAGGCTTTATTCTGACGCCACCATTCGCCAAGCAGAACGCCAGTTGCGACAGAAATATTCAGTCCAGCAACGTTGCCAGTACCGTCAATCTTCACGCGCAAATCGTTCGGATCACGTGCGGCATCCGGTAACCCTTCATATTCCTGCCCCAGCACCAGCACCATTTTTTCTGGCAGACTGGTTTTGAACAGCGGTTTACCTTGCTCGCTGGAAGTGGTCACCACGGTGTAGCCCGCCTGACGGAAATCATCCAACACGTCAACAATGTTGTCGCCAGTAATCGGCTGAACATGTTCTGCGCCGCCTTCTGCGGTACGAATAGCCGCCCCCGATTCCAGCAGTGCCGCATCCTGCACCACAACGCCTTTCACGCCAAAGTGCGCACAGCTACGCATCATACCGCCCAGGTTATGCGGGTTAGATTCGTTTTCCAGCGCCAGTACACAATCCTGCGCACCAGCCTTGCTTACCCACTGCTGCACGGTTGTACCGTTACGCTTTTTGATCAGGAAGCACACGCCTCCGTGATGCTCCGTACCTGACGCCTTTGTCAGTTCAGCTTCATCCACCACATGGTACGCTTTGCGGTTTGCCGCCATCCAGCGCAATGCTTCTTTAAAACGTGGCGTTACGCTCTGGATAAACCAGGCGCGAACAATTGCTTCCGGACGGCTCTGGAACAGTGCCTGACATGCGTTTTCGCCGTAGACGCGGGTTTCTTCCGCACGCTGACGACGCAACACTTCCGGATCAATAAAACTTTTACCACTGATGCCACCGTGATCGGCCTTTTCCGGCGCATCATCACCAGGCGCGCGGGAAACTGTGCGCCACGGCGACTCTTCCCACTTGCGGTCACGGGGCTGACTCTGTTTGTCATCGCGGGCGGGGCGACGGCCACCGTCGGCACGAGATTTTCCTGGACGCCCGCCCCCTTTCCCGGTACGCGGGTTATGGGTACGTTTATCAGAATCATCATCACTGCGGACATACATCACTTTGACCTTGCCGCTTTTGCTTTTCATTTCATCGTTCATGCTTTTCTCCACCAGCGCTGCGCGAAGCGCGCAGATTACCCGAAGTGCGCGCGGTTCGCCATGATTTCGTTCCAAAGCCTACGTCTATCATACCCATTGAATAAAACAGATTGTTGTCTAGAACAATGTTCCCGATAATATGTAACATATTAGAAACATACCGGCGTCATTGCCGATAAGTCTCCTTACTCATCCCGAGGTTAGTTATGAATACCGTTTGTACCCATTGTCAGGCCATCAATCGCATTCCCGACGATCGGATCGAAGATGCGGCAAAATGCGGACGCTGCGGTCACGACTTGTTTGACGGAGAGGTGATTAATGCGACCGGTGAAACGCTCGACAAATTGCTGAAAGATGATCTACCTGTGGTGATCGACTTCTGGGCGCCGTGGTGCGGCCCCTGCCGTAACTTCGCGCCAATTTTTGAAGATGTTGCGCAAGAGCGTAGCGGTAAAGTGCGCTTTGTGAAAGTGAATACCGAAGCTGAACGTGAATTAAGCAGCCGCTTTGGTATTCGCAGTATTCCGACGATCATGATTTTCAAAAATGGTCAGGTTGTCGACATGCTTAATGGCGCAGTACCGAAAGCGCCGTTCGACAGCTGGCTGAACGAATCTCTTTAATCTTACCGGGGCGCATCTTGTGCCCCGTTTTCTCCTCTGCGACAATGGCGTTTTTTCGACGCTCTCTTATGACCGAAAACGCTGTTCTCCAGTTACGCGCCAAACGTATTGCGCGCGCAACACGTCCTTTTCTTGCCCGCGGTAATCGCGTTCGTCGCTGCCAACGCTGTCTTTTGCCAGAGAAATTATGTCTCTGTTCGACAATTACCCCAGCGGAAGCAAAAAGTCGCTTCTGTTTGCTGATGTTCGACACCGAGCCAATGAAGCCAAGTAACACCGGGCGTCTGATTGCTGATATTTTACCTGATACCGTTGCGTTTCAATGGTCGCGTACCGAACCATCACAAGAACTGCTGGCTCTGGTGCAAAACCCGGATTATCAACCAATGGTGGTCTTTCCCGCCTCATATGCTGATGAGCACCGGGAAGTGATCTTCACCCCGCCTTCCGGTAAGCCACCGCTGTTTATCATGCTCGATGGTACCTGGCCGGAAGCGCGCAAGATGTTTCGTAAAAGTCCGTATCTGGATAATCTCCCCGTCATTTCCGTCGATCTTTCCCGGCTTTCTGCCTATCGCCTGCGTGAAGCCCAGGCTGAAGGCCAATATTGTACCGCGGAAGTGGCTATCGCACTTTTAGATATGGCGGGCGATACCAGGGCTGCGGCCAGCTTAGGCGAGCATTTCACTCGCTTTAAAACACGCTATCTGGCAGGAAAAACGCAACATCTGGGTAGTATCACAGCAGAACAGTTAGAAAGCGTTTAAAATCATTCGGTCACTTCTGCGGGAGACCGGTATGAGTCAGCGAGGACTGGAAGCACTACTGCGACCAAAATCGATTGCGGTAATTGGCGCATCGATGAAACCCAATCGCGCAGGTTACCTGATGATGCGTAACCTGCTGGCGGGAGGCTTTAACGGACCGGTGTTACCGGTGACGCCGGCCTGGAAAGCGGTACAAGGCGTACTGGCCTGGCCGGATATCGCCAGTCTACCATTTACGCCCGACCTTGCTGTGCTGTGTACCAATGCCAGCCGCAATCTGGCGCTTCTGGAAGAACTCGGCGAAAAAGGCTGTAAAACCTGCATTATTCTTTCTGCCCCGACATCGCAACACGAAGATCTCCGCGCCTGCGCCCAGCGCCATAACATGCGCCTGCTTGGACCAAACAGTCTGGGATTACTGGCGCCGTGGCAAGGTCTGAATGCCAGCTTTTCGCCTGTGCCGATTAAACGCGGCAAGCTGGCGTTTATTTCGCAATCGGCTGCCGTCTCCAACACCATCCTCGACTGGGCGCAACAGCGTGAGATGGGCTTTTCCTACTTTATTGCGCTCGGCGACAGCCTGGATATCGACGTTGATGAATTGCTCGACTATCTGGCGCGCGACAGTAAAACCAGCGCCATCCTGCTCTATCTCGAACAGTTAAGCGACGCGCGACGCTTTGTTTCGGCGGCCCGTAGTGCCTCGCGTAATAAACCGATTCTGGTAATTAAAAGCGGACGTAGTCCGGCAGCACAGCGACTGCTCAACACGACGGCAGGAATGGACCCGGCATGGGATGCAGCTATTCAGCGTGCCGGTTTATTACGAGTGCAGGACACTCACGAACTGTTTTCGGCAGTGGAAACCCTTAGCCATATGCGCCCATTGCGTGGCGACCGACTGATGATTATCAGCAACGGTGCCGCGCCTGCTGCGCTGGCGCTAGATGCCTTATGGTCACGCAATGGCAAGCTGGCAACGCTAAGCGAAGAAACCTGCCAGAAGCTACGCAATGCGCTGCCAGAACATGTAGTAATCTCTAACCCGCTCGATCTGCGCGATGACGCCAGCAGTGAGCACTATATTAAAACGCTGGATATTCTGCTCCACAGCCAGGATTTTAATGCGCTGATGGTTATTCATTCGCCCAGTGCTGCCGCTCCCGCCACAGAAAGCGCGCTGGCATTAATTGAAGCGGTAAAGCATCACCCTCGCAGCAAGTATGTCTCTCTGCTGACGAACTGGTGCGGCGAACACTCCTCGCAGGAGGCGCGACGTTTATTCAGCGAAGCCGGGCTGCCGACCTACCGCACTCCGGAAGGAACCATCACCGCTTTTATGCATATGGTGGAGTACCGACGTAACCAGAAGCAACTACGCGAAACGCCGGCACTGCCCAGCAATCTGACCTCTAATACCGCAGAAGCGCATCTTCTGTTGCAACAGGCGATTGCCGAAGGAGCAACGTCGCTCGATACCCATGAAGTTCAGCCCGTCCTGCAAGCGTATGGCATGAACACGCTTCCCACCTGGATTGCCAGCGACAGCACCGAAGCGGTGCATATTGCTGAACAGATTGGTTATCCGGTGGCACTGAAATTGCGTTCGCCGGATATTCCACATAAATCGGAAGTTCAGGGCGTCATGCTCTACCTGCGTACAGCCAATGAAGTCCAGCAAGCCGCGAACGCTATTTTCGATCGCGTAAAAATGGCCTGGCCGCAGGCGCGGATCCACGGTCTGCTGGTGCAAAGTATGGCTAACCGTGCTGGCGCCCAGGAGTTGCGGGTAGTGGTCGAGCAGGATCCGGTTTTCGGACCGTTGATCATGCTTGGTGAAGGCGGTGTGGAGTGGCGTCCAGAAGATCAAGCCGTCGTCGCATTACCGCCGCTGAACATGAACCTGGCCCGTTATCTGGTCATTCAGGGAATAAAAAGTAAAAAGATTCGTGCGCGCAGTGCACTGCGTCCATTGGATGTTGCAGGCTTGAGCCAGCTTCTGGTGCAGGTTTCCAACTTGATTGTCGATTGCCCGGAAATTCAGCGTCTGGATATTCATCCTTTGCTGGCTTCTGGCAGTGAATTTACCGCGCTGGATGTCACGCTGGATATCGCGCCGTTTGAAGGCGATAGCGAGAGTCGGCTGGCAGTGCGCCCGTACCCGCATCAGCTGGAAGAGTGGGTGGAATTGAAAAACGGTGAACGTTGCTTGTTCCGCCCGATTTTGCCAGAAGATGAGCCACAGCTTCAGCAATTTATTTCGCTAGTCACCAAAGAAGATCTTTATTACCGCTATTTTAGCGAGATCAACGAATTCACCCATGAAGATTTAGCTAACATGACGCAGATCGACTACGATCGGGAAATGGCGTTTGTGGCGGTGCGACGTATTGATCAAACGGAAGAGATCCTCGGCGTCACGCGTGCGATTTCCGATCCTGATAACATCGATGCCGAATTTGCTGTACTGGTTCGCTCGGATCTCAAAGGGTTAGGCTTAGGTCGACGCTTAATGGAAAAGTTGATTACCTATACGCGAGATCACGGACTGCAACGTCTGAATGGTATTACGATGCCAAACAATCGTGGCATGGTGGCGCTGGCCCGCAAGCTCGGGTTTAACGTCGATATCCAGCTCGAAGAGGGGATCGTTGGGCTTACGCTAAATCTTGCCCAGCGCGAGGAATCATGAGTAAGGTACTGGAAATGTTGACCACTTAATCGGGACTGGTGTTATTATTGCCCGCTTATGTCGTCTGCATTGCACAGAGGACCCTTCAATGAACAGAGAAGAAATGCACTGTGATGTTGTCAAAATTTAAGCGTAATAAACATCAACAACACCTTGCCCAACTACCCAAGATTTCTCAATCAGTTGATGATGTCGATTTCTTTTACGCTCCCGCCGACTTCCGGGAGACGCTGCTGGAAAAAATAGCCAGCGCGAAGCAGCGCATTTGCATTGTCGCCCTGTATCTCGAACAGGATGATGGTGGCAAAGGCATTCTGAGCGCGCTATATGAGGCTAAACGGCAGCGTCCGGAACTGGATGTGCGGGTGCTGGTCGACTGGCATCGTGCGCAACGTGGACGCATTGGCGCTGCGGCATCTAACACTAACGCTGACTGGTACTGCCGCATGGCGCAGGAAAATCCGAGCGTAGATGTTCCGGTTTATGGCGTACCCATCAATACCCGTGAAGCCCTGGGCGTTCTGCATTTTAAAGGCTTTATCATCGACGATAGCGTACTTTACAGCGGTGCCAGCCTGAACGATGTTTATCTGCATCAGCACGATAAATACCGCTACGACCGTTACCATCTGATTCGTAACCGCAAGATGTCAGACATTATGTTTGAATGGGTTACGCAGAATATTATGAATGGTCGCGGTGTTAACCGTCTGGATGATGAACATCGCCCAAAAAGCCCGGAAATCAAGAACGACATTCGCCTGTTCCGCCAGGAGCTGCGCGATGCCGCTTATCATTTCCAGGGAGATGCCGACAACGATCAGCTTTCCGTAACGCCGCTAGTGGGGCTGGGGAAATCGAGTCTGTTGAACAAGACCATTTTCCATCTGATGCCCTGTGCAGAACAGAAACTGACTATCTGCACGCCATACTTCAACCTGCCGGCAATCCTGGTGCGCAATATCATCCAGCTGCTGCGTGAAGGGAAAAAGGTCGAAATTATCGTTGGTGATAAAACCGCAAATGACTTCTATATTCCGGAAGATGAGCCATTCAAGATAATTGGCGCGTTGCCTTATCTTTATGAGATTAATTTGCGTCGCTTCCTGAGTCGTTTGCAGTATTACGTCAATACTGACCAGTTAGTGGTCCGTTTGTGGAAAGATGACGATAATACTTATCACCTGAAAGGAATGTGGGTTGATGATAAGTGGATGCTGATAACCGGTAATAACCTGAACCCGCGCGCCTGGCGTCTGGATCTGGAAAACGCCATTTTGATCCACGATCCGCAACTGGAGCTTGCGCCACAGCGTGAAAAAGAACTGGCTCTGATCCGCGAGCATACCACCATTGTTAAGCACTACCGCGATCTGCAAAGTATTGCCGATTACCCGGTAAAAGTTCGCAAACTTATCCGCCGTTTGCGCCGCATCCGCATCGACCGATTAATTAGCCGTATCCTGTAATTTGAACCCCGTCCTGTACGGGGTTTGTTTTTTGGAGGCCGCGTTGCGTATTCTTTTTGTCTGTTCGCTATTGTTACTTTCTGGATGCAGCCATATGGCTAACGATAGCTGGAGCGGGCAGGATAAAGCTCAACACTTTATCGCCTCGGCGATGTTTTCCGCCGCAGGAAATGAATACGCGCAACATCAGGGGATGAGCCGCGACCGCAGCGCGATGTTCGGGCTGGTGTTCTCTGTAGGGCTGGGAGTGTCAAAAGAGCTTTGGGATAGCCGCCCTGAGGGGAGCGGCTGGAGCTGGAAGGATTTTGCCTGGGATATAGCCGGTGCAACTACCGGCTATACCGTCTGGCAAATAGCGCATCACTAAAGACGCATCCCCTTCCCTTTGCGGTGCAGCATCAAAGAAACCAGAAACGCTACCACGGCCATCAATGTCACATACCAGAAAAATGCCGTTTCCATTCCTATCGATTTCAGCGACAACGCTACGTACTCCGCCGAACCACCAAATATAGCATTGGCGACCGCATATGACAGACCAACACCTAATGCGCGAACCTGCGCCGGGAACATCTCAGCCTTCAGTATTCCACTGATTGATGTATAAAAACTCACTATCAGCAGGGCGCACATCACCAGACCAAAAGCGGCATAAGGAGAGGAGACGTTCTGCAATGCTGATAGTATGGGGACGGTAAAAATAGCGGCCAAAGAGCCAAAACATAACATTGAGGTTCGGCGTCCAATCTTATCTGACAGCGCGCCAATGAACGGTTGAATGAGCATAAATACAAACAATGCCGCAGTCATAATGCCGCTTGCTACGTTAGTGTGCATTCCCGCAGTATTCACCAGATATTTCTGCATATAGGTGGTAAAGGTATAGAAACAAAGAGAACCCGCAGCAGTGAAGCCGAGAACCATGATGAATGCACGGCGATTGCGCCATAATCCTTTCATTGACCCCGCTTCTTTTAACGCTCGCGTCTCTTGTTGTGAAGTTTCATCTAACTGACGACGTAACCACAATGCCACAACGGCTAACACCGCTCCTAACGCAAAAGGAATGCGCCATCCCCACTCTCTAAGAGCAGAATCTTCCATAGTATGTTGTAGAACAACCACCACCAGTAAGGCCAGCAACTGACCGCCAATTAGCGTGACGTACTGGAACGAAGCATAGAACCCTTTGCGCCCTTCGACAGCAACTTCACTCATATAGGTGGCGCTGGTGCCATATTCGCCACCAACGGATAATCCCTGGAATAAACGCGCGAGAAGCAATAATGCCGGAGCCCAGGTACCGATAGTTTCATAACCAGGGAGGCAGGCAATAACCAGAGATCCGAAACACATCATACACACCGATAACAGCATTGATTTTTTACGACCATGTTTATCGGCTATGCGTCCAAATAGCCAGCCACCGATTGGACGCATCAGAAAGCCCGCAGCAAAAACACCGGCTGTTTGCAGTAACTGAGTGGTAGTGTTACCAGAAGGGAAGAAGATGTGGGCGAAGTAGAGGGAACAGAATGAGTAGACATAAAAATCGAACCACTCGACCAGATTACCTGAAGAGGCCCCTACTATTGCCCAGATGCGGCGACGAGTATCACTACTTGTCAGTTTGTCGTCTGCCGTTACAGTGCTTTCTGCCATGCCAATATTTCTCCTGCCATAATCCGATGCTTTTGTCGGCCAATGTTGTTTATTATTTAGTAAGACAGATGTTATACATTTGTTACCGATGTTTGTGCAACCATAACTGCGAATTTAGTTAGCAGGGGAATGATTATTCTGGATGACCAGGAAGGATTTCAGGTGAGGTTGTCGTATGGAAATGGGCGAGCATCTGGCGTATACAAGGGAATGGCAGGTTTTTTATTTCTTAGTCAGAACCACATCAGGTGGTTTTTACTGCCTACGCTATTCAGGACGGACGACAGACAAAACAAAAGGCCCAGTCTTTCGACTGAGCCTTTTGTTTTATTTGATGCCTGGCAGTTCC
>NZ_VATL01000036.1:0-47693 GCF_005781065.1 Escherichia sp. E1130 | reverse complement strand
TGAGGCGTGGACCGACTATTGCGCAGGAATTATCGTGTAGTCCTCAAAAAAGTCATTTGTGGAATAGGTACTTCCCCCTTTGAGGAAAATGGGAGCGTGTACTGGATGGAGTTTGATTCGATTGGCCTGTGAGCCTGAGACGGGAAGAAATGCGCCACCAGGCTCACTGTACATCATGAAATCCCCTTGCAGTCTGTTGCAGTGCGGACAATGGTTAGCGTAGTAGCTGCTTCCGTTCATTTTGCTGTAACCCGGACGATATGATGAGGTAAACTCCTGCATCTTATTCAGTGCCTGAACAGAAATTTTTACCAGGTACGAGGTGGGTACCAGGCAAGGCTGAACGGACCAACGCCACACAGTTTTTGAAATGTTGTCATACAGCTCCATTCCTTCATATGTCTCATTCCATACCCCCGGGATTTCATCTTCCCACTCATTATCCACCTCAAAGAAATCGAGATATTTGTGCCCTCTGGGTAGGTAGAATGCGTAGAGTGGAATTTGTTCATCGCACTTCCAGCACCGACGAGACGACTCGCCAATGAAGTAATTTTCCGAATAAAGGTTGTGTTCATTTTCGGGGGTGAGTTCGGGGATCCATTTGATAAAGTGGAGGCTATCTAATCCTTCAGGAACGTACCACTTTCTTTTTTCTGGTTCCCAGCGTGCTCCTTTACTCTTAGCTATGTCTTTTTCCTCGAAGGGAACGCTTAAATAGAACTTTTCCATGCCCGAACAGTATCCTTAGCCAGATATAAAGGGTTATAGCCTATGCTCGGGCCATTTTTATACTGAGTCAAGTTCCCGGAAATTTTATGTGGGTATACTGTGTTGCTGGTAATTTAATCTGAGTGGATACGTTAAGGGCAGACCGTCCTACATTTTTTGATCATGGAGAATGCAGTATGTCTTACAGCGAAGAATTTCTGAAAGCACTGGAACGAACGGCGGACTTTGACCTTGCCCCACCGGATGGAGTAACCGAAGTGCCCGGGCGGATGATGAATGATAAACGCATCCGTCATTTGAACAGGGTGCTGGCCCCGGTGTTCGAAGGTATTGTGAGTTATGAGCAGATGGTAGGGCAGTGTATGCCTCTTCATCTTAAGGCTCGCCCCGTTCTGGAGGAATGGCTGGGATGTCCGGTGTATTTTACTCTTGGCTGGGTTGATGATGGTACGCCGAAGGGAGTTCACAAATTTGATGACGCGATGATTGCTGACAAACTGGCGAACGGCCATCAGGATGACACTATCAATATCCACGCCTGGTTAACGTTACCCACCATGGAAATCATCGATCTGACGTTGAGCACAACCTTCAGCATTTTACAGGGGCTTAAGGACGGTGAAGGTGGCGTTATTACGAAGAAAGCGGATGAGATAACCGGTTTTGCGTATAAACCGATGCTGGTTGGTGAGGCGTTTCTATCTAAGGCTGGGATTATGCAGAACGTGACCTGGTACGAGCTGGAATAAGGTCTTTTGTACAGGGTTGCTGAAAACAAAAAAACCGCCGTAAGGCGGTTCTTTTGTGCTGATCAGGTTAATCGGCCTTCTCAGCAGGGCGTTGGTTACCAACGTAACGCAAGCACGATCCAGTGCTTGTATTCGCGGTAACATCTCCGGTGGTGGCATCGTGAAGCGGTCTGAGCAAGGACCGCACAATGAAACGGTACTTTTGTATTGTGATCGTTGTATCTGGTGCATTGTTGTCATCCGGGAACGGGGGCTGGAGTATCTCCAACAACTCAATCTCGGTAACAATTAACGCAGCAGGCAAGTAGGCCAGGTAGCCGTCCTTCGGGACGGCTTTCCTTTGGTTGCCTAGTTAAGCCCGGTCAGTCTGGCAATAATCTTCCCTACTGACGATTCATTTTTAAAGCCATGGTTGCCAGTGAAAAGCCACTGTATCGGAATTGACAGAACGTACAGTGGGACGAACCATAGCTGGTTTAAGCGTTGCCACAGTTTTACCTCTTCCTTTCGAAACCAGCCGTACTTTACTACCAGGTAGGGCCCCTCATTTTGCCAGTCTTCGCCTTTGAGGATATTTACGACTTTGTTGCTGTCAGAAATGCCTTCGCTTTCCAATAACGTTTTGAGTTCATGCCGGCTTAATGTTTGCATCCACCCGCGTTTATAAATCACTGACTTCTCCTTTTGTCTGCAAACATTTATTCAGTCCCTTCAATCCACAGCCGATTAAACTCTTGCTGGTAGGCCTGTGCTGTCGTTGGCTCATTCCAGATGACAATAGTGTTCTCAGCATTGCGCCTGATAGCGCTGGAAGTGAAGTTGAATGACCCGGTCTGAGTTGTTATACCGTCGATCACCATGAATTTATTGTGCTGGATGGCATATCGTCCGTTCAGCCGCACCGGGATACCTTTATGCTGCAACCAGGTCACGGCTGAATAGCGTCCGCCATTATCTTTTTCGTCAGCGACCACGCGAACTTTGATACCCCGCTGACTGGCGTTATCCAGAGCGATCGCAATCTGCTTGCTGGTAAAGCTGTATGCCGCGACGTCGATCGTTTCTCTCGCACTGTTGATGGCACTGAGCACGTTAGTTACGGCGCTTTCGCCCGGAGAAAAGCCGGTAGTGATATGAGTTTCAGTAGCCGTAGTGGTCAGGGGAGTCAGTAAAATCGCCAGCAGAAATGTGCTCAGAGATATTTTGGTACCAGCTGTCATCAGGGGGATTCTCCTTATAGTGAGTCGGTTCGGTAGGGACAGGTGTTGCCTGCTGGAAGAAATTTTCCGGCGGTGATGGTTGTGCCGGTGGTGCGCTGTATCCGGCATTGTTCTGGTGTGCCTCTTCAATACGTTTCTTCGAGATGCGTATATTCTCGCGGTCCTTCAGCCAACGGTATTTGCCCTTATTCTTCTCCAGGGCATTTACGGCAGCTTCAAACAGCAGAACACCACGCTCATCGTCGCTGTAGTCCACGTCGATGCGGCTATCCAAATCGGTGGCCAGCTGAGTAATGGCCAGAAGTGTTTTATCCTCGATACGGGCATGAAGGCGGCCGTGATAATCCTCCGGGCTGGTCGTGTGGCAGATATCCAGTATCTGGTTGACCCTTTCCTGGGAAACTGGGCGCCGGCGCTCAGCTGCGGGTATTTCGCGGCAAAGGTCGTTGAAATCAGGGCGACGGATAGGGACGTAACGGTTGATTTTGACGTCCAGCTTCGAAATCTTCTCGCTATCCGGAATGTAGATGGAGTTGCTGCGAACCTGCTGGTCTTCAAAGACGATGATGCCTTCACCTTCCTTCAGGGACTTGAGCTCATCCAACTGGATATTGTCCTTGTCGCGGAACTCCACGCGGTCAACATCCTGATAGCTCCCCATACTGGTCCGTTCCATGGTGCGCTGTTCTGCGTACTGGCCAGTCCCCCCGACGGCACGGATCATCTTCAGGGTATCTTCCGTATCCTCTGTTTTCATGAACTGTTTGGTACCGAGGTTTGCATTCACGGAGTGCACTTCTTTCCCGTGTTTGAGCATGGCCTGCAGGTCCTGGCCAAGGATAACGAGCATGTAACGCAGGCTTCGCATCTGGGCCGCCAGCTTTTCCAGTCCTGGTGCGAAGTAGTAACCCACCTCGTCACAAAGGAGCATGAAAGGAAATTTACTTGCGAATTTCTTCACGGTCAGTGTGTGTTCCGGTGAGCCCTCGATCTTGTTACCGAGGTCTTTAGCGATGTTCATCCTGATGTCAGAGATATAGAGCTTACCCAGCGTGGCCGCTTCGTTATCAGATAGCTCAAGAGCCGGGATAAGGACAACCAGCGTTCGATCGTTGTGCAGGATATCCTGCATATCGATGTCTCCGCCGTTCTTGGGAAATACATGGCCGTAGGTATCGTTGAACATGCTGAGCATGCGGGTGAACTGCTGGATAAGATATCCGTGCTGGTCCAGAGCCCCCTGAGACCATTCCCCTGGACGGTTAATCAGGTTCATATCAAAGCCGGCGAGGTTGGCCAGATAGTTTTCCATTGGCTTGTAGCCTTCCACGTGCCAGCCTTGTTCCAGTGCTTCACGGTACAGACCCACAAACTTAACCAGCGGGAGATAGGACTGAATAACGTCCTGCGTCAGCAGAATGTTGTCCCTGGCCCGTTTGTAACATAACGCGTAAATCAGCGCGTTCATCATGGCCCGGGCTTTGTCTTTCCACCCTTCGTCGCTACCATTGCCGGCTGGTTGCAATGACTCCATCAGTTGGGTAATGAAGGTCGGACTTCCATAAGCGAAAGGGTTAGTACCGTTTGACTGCGGTCGGGACTTATCGCCGAGTAACAACTTTTTGAAACGGTCATCATTACCGGTAATGAAGTTCAGGACGTGCCAGTCATCTTCCTGACCGAAGCGTCTGGCCATCGACCAGGTAGCGACGGCAAGGTCTATCTGTGCTTTGCCATCAGAGATACAGCAGCCGCGGGCCCAGCACAGAGAATTGAGGTACATGCTGTAGAGGGTTTCCGTTTTCCCGCCGCCGGTAGTAGCCATAATTTGCATATGGCGGAGGGCGTCAGAGGTTTGTAGCCACAGTTCCCTGCCTCTGTCCTGCTTGCGTGCTGTCCCCAGGCACAGCGTGCCCTCTGATTTTCCCCGGATAATTTTGGGCAGGTTCAGGTTGAGCAGCGGAATGTTCCAGCTGTGCTCTCGCTCCGTCGAGAGGTCCAGTCCTCCTACATCCATCGGTATCCGTAGTGGTAAGCGAAAGCGCTGATCGCTAAATGCGACCAGCAGGATGGTGCTGAGCGGCAAGGATAACAATAATGTGGCCGGCCATAAGGCGCCGGCCAGGAGAGAAAACACCAGTAGCAGTTGCACGGTGGCCGGTGCCATAAGTATGTGCTCAGCCAGCTGGCTGTGAACCAGCCGGCTTATTCGCCAGCTGTCCACAGGACCGTGACGTCCTTTTAAATTCATAAGGCCTCCTTACTGGCGGGTATCAAGGAATGATTTCAGAGCGCCATCACTGGTCATGGCCTGCAGCGGTATCATGCGGCCGTCATCGCTGATGACCGTCGGTGTCCCCGGCATGCGGTACAGCTCAAATGCTAAGTCGTTACGCGCCAGGGCCTGCTTACCTGCATCACAGGCAACCGGTGTGATACCCGCTTTCTCTTTATCTGCCAGGTTAAGCATGCCAGCGCCGGTGTCGTTCAGGGTCTTCCACATCTGCGCGCGTTTCTCCGGTGCAGCGCAGAGCAAGGGAACTATCTCGTCTGCAGTGCGGGTTTTGCCAATCAGCGTCACCGGAAAAATCTCTACGTTGTAGGCTTCTGCCAGAGCCTGAACAGTCGGTTCAAAAATGCGGCAGTTTGGGCACTCCGGATCGAGGAAGATATACAGCGAACGCTCATGGCCTGAGGACAGGCGAATAGTGAATTCCTGTTTTGCTGCACCATTTCTGAGTCGTTCTGCGAGCGTAGCCCGGGCTTCAGCTGCTTCTTCCGGAGTGAGGGACAGATTGCTGCTTTGAACCTGAGGGGATTGAGTCTGCGGGGCCTGCTGTACAGGTGCTTCTGGGGCAACTGCAACTGCAACTGTCGCTGGCTGGACCTGTGATATTACAGGAGCGGAAGTTGTCTGCGTGGCAGGGCTCGATATCTTTACTGGTCCGCTGAACTGCGGTGCCAGCCAGTCTGCAGCAAGGGCAAGGCACAAAACGCCAGGGGCGAACCATTTCCACTTCGACGTTAAGACTGAGGGGGCTTTTTGTACTTGGCTGGTAGCTATGACCATGCGTGTAAGAACATCAGCCGTGGTGTTCATGATCAGACTGGCAAGCTCTGGGTCTTCCGTAGAGAAAAGACGAGCAAAACCATTATTGCTCTGGCGCATCCAGATAACGTATTTCCCGGCATCCTGCTCCAGGGTGAGCTGATACCGCTCAGTGGTCGGCTTATTCAGACAAAAGAGGCTGCGGTCATTGAGGCGGACCTGCAGATGCTGTCCGTGAATTTCGGTGCTGATATTGAAAATAGTTTGCTCTGACATGGCGTTATCTCATTTTTGGTCGAAAGGAATGGGTGTGGCGGTGAGCGTGAGCTTCTTCAGTCTGGTCTGCAGCCGGGTTTGCCTCGTCATCGTCATCGTCATCGTCAATGTCGTCCTCCTCTTCAGCAGGAGAACGGACGGGCCCGGTGGCGTCGTCAACGACGGCTCCTATGTTTCGCAAATCGGCTTCCAGACCATCCAATGCGAGGCTCATGATGGGGTGGCTAAGGCGAACCCGGTAACGCGCTGCCAGTGTTTCCCAATGGGCCTGGCTGACTACGCCAGCTGCTTCAACAAATGGCCAGGGACGACCGGTGGACGCCAGGGTGTACCAGAGTGGGCGATCGAGTCCTTTCAGCCAGCGGAAACGGCGAATGGGAAGATGCAGATCGTTGTCATGCAGTGCTGAGATGGCCGTACGGATATAGCCGTATTGCCTGATGAAACTACGGGCCTGCTCTGTTGCGATGACTTTTTTGAATGCACTATTGGCCAGTGCCAGATTTGGATAGCCGATTTTGTTCCGATATCGGCGGTCAGCTTTTAGCGTGGAACGGTTGAGCGTATCCAGTAGCGCTTCAGCGTCCTTACGCTTGTCCATGAAGTGCTGCAGGCCAAAGATGGCAAACATTGCCCGTTCATGGTCATTGAAGGCATTAAATAGAGGAGTCACGTCGTTGCCGGCGGCTACTTTAGGCAGTGGAGTGCCCAACTGGGCGATGAACAATTCCTGGGCCACCTCCCGGCGTAATCGCTGATTCACAACCAACCTGTGCTCGATGGCGAACTCATCCGGCGTCTGCGCACTACGATGTTCTATCGGGTCGACGTTCAGCAGCTGCTGTTTTTTATCACCGTAGGTTAGCGCCGGTATAATTGATGGTGAGAAGGCGGACATAATGCGGGGCAGCGTGTGGATTGAAATGTCGCGTCTAGTGCGGCTTACCTGGTGCCGGCGAACGGCGATAATCCCGGTAATGATTAGAGGAATTAGCGCAATCATGAGAATGCCGGCAGTGACGTCCATTACAGCAAAGAACTCACTCCATGTAACGTCAGGGGCGTTATTGTGTGTTCTGGCCAGAAGGTTAATACGCCAGGCGGCATATTCATGTGTGCTAGGAAAATCGACAATATTCCATAGCCAGTAAAGCAGGGTGGTACAGACTTCGACGGTGAGCTGCCGAAAGAACAGGGCTGCTATAATCAGCGTAATAAAGCCGCCGACCACAGCCATTGACCAGTCATGAGACCGGGTGTCATTGCGTGGTGGTTGCGCCATAAGGGGGCCTTTGATAGTGCTAATGCAAAAGAAAAGGCACTCTGAATAGAGTGCCTCTGATGTAGGGGTAGGGACAGCTTAAGATTTATTTCGGTGGCAAAACCAGGTTGATGCCGTTTCTTTCGGCGATCTTTTGTGCCTGATGCTCAACGTAACCAGGAACATTATTCTCATAAGTCCAGCTTTGATTGCGCATTGCATTTATTTTCTCATACAGTTCGTTAGCCTTGCCGGTTGAAATAGAAACAGATGGAAGCTCAGGTACGCCTGTATGAATTGTGAGATTCTTACCTTCGACTTCTACTGATTTCCAATCGTTCATGCCGAACCCCATAACACGAACATCTTTGGGGATGAAAAAATTAAATATAGTGGTATCTGGATGATTAATGTATAGAAGAGTCCCGTTTTTTGTATCAATCGCCAGATAATTAAGACCAGTCCAGCTTTTTGCTATGTTGGATGGTAATGCCTCATTAAAATGATTGTCTCGAAAGTAAGATTCGAAAACGCTGATGTTTCTTCTTTGTCTGGAGATTATAGAAAATATTAACGCACCTATTAATACTAAGGAAATCCAAATAATCGCCCAAAGTGTGATGTCAGATTGCTGGAAGCCATAATACTTCACATATTTATATATGAATCCTGCTAAGGCAATGTGTATTGGAAGACAAAACACTAAATACATGGCCGAAAGAGTTCCCACTAACGCGACAGACCATTTTTTTGAGTATGTGTCTATGTGTTTAATCGTCATTTTCATCTTCCTGATATTTTATCTGAGTCGTTTACTGGCGAGATTATAAACTTCGCTATGTTCACGTTTCCCGACAGCAACAACAGCAATGATTAGTTCATCATTAAGAATTTGGTAGACAAGTCTGAATCCAGATGACCTAAGTTTAATCTTATAGCAGTCCGGCATCCCTCTCAGTCTGGCAGAGGGAATATGGGGATTCTCAGAACACTTTTTAAGTTTCTTAGCGAACTGCTGTTGAATGGAACGATCAAGACTATTCCATTCCTTGAGCGCATCAGTTCTAAACTTAACTTTGTATATCATAAATAACGGTCCAGATTGACGTCATGTAATGCCTGCTCTGAACGCTCTTTGACTAGATTTGCTAGATCCTGGTCATCAATAAACTCTAACATTTGTTCGTACAACTCTGCAGGAACGCAGTAAAACGCAGGTTGATTACGATTCAAAATAGCAACAGGGTATCCATCTCCTGAATTGACTGTTGCCATAGGGTTTGTTTTCAACTCAGTAATGCTGGCCGTTGTTGTACTCAGGATTGTTGTTGGCATAGAACCCTCGTCACAAAAGAACCTGTTTATAGGTTTTATAGTAGCATCAAAAAACTCATTAACAAGTCTTTTGTGTGGTTATTGCTCAGATTTATCGGGCAAACTGGTTACTTAAACCCGTCCGGATTGCCCGTTGATTTATTCTGATCCATCCGTTTGATGCCTGGAGCGTGGCCAGCTTTGCTGCCAAAACCTGCAAACATGTTGCGGGCCGATTCTACAGCTCCTTTCATCATCTGTGCGGCTTCCCGCCCGCCGAGCCAGGCAATAACATAATCAGGCAGATAGACCTGTAGGCTGAAAGCTGATGAAACAAGCGTGGTACATGTCCGGGCATAAATCATCAGAATGCCAATAATGCTTGCTAACCCTGTGATAGAGTCAGCCTGAACATTTGCCATTGCAGGTAATATCAATATGTTGAGTAAAGTTCCGATAGCCACGACGACCAGGCTGGCAAAGAAAAAGCCAAACACCATGAGTGACGGTCTGATCGCTGCGTCGATCAAGAATATGTAGCCATAATTTGCTCGGCTTCCCTTGTCTTCTTCTGTGCCAATGTGTGTGGCTGCCCATAAAGAACCAGCAGTAGTGCCAATCAAAACACTTCCAAGCCATGATGTACACGCAGTTATCCAGTAAATTAGTGGGATAAAAGGTAAGAAAATTGAAAGGGAAAAACCGATGCTCAGCATAATAAACAAAATGAAATAAACTATAGGCGCAATTGAACCAATTACACTCTGTGCTAAATATCCTGCACCAGATACAGCATTGACAATTTTCCCAAGGCCAGAACCATTTCCCATGTCAACAAGACCCTTTGCAACAGTAAAGGTAGCAAAAGTCGTTTGAGCAGCACCTAAAGTATAGTCTCCAACTGATTTCATCTTTAATAGAGGGTTGACTTGGCTTGAGTTGTTAGAATTATCATCATCCATGACAGAGTGAATAATGAAATTCGCAAATCTTACACCGTAAGCATTATCTAGCACTTTTAACAACGTAGAGTTCGCCGATTGACCGTCATCAATGCTATCGTTCCCAGGTATGTTTGCTGACCCCAGAGGGGGGGTATATGTTGAGTTTTTCCTCTGAGCAAGTAAGGCTGTTCTAATTTCTTCCTGCAATTGACCGACGCCAGCCTCCCCGATATTTGATTGACCTGTAACGATAGGGCTTTGGTTGGCCACGCTATTAACTTTCTGATTAGCTGTTGCGAATGACTGATACCAGGCACCCAACGAAATCCAGCCGCTTTGTTTCAGGTAGTTAGATAACTCGCTGCGGATTTCCCCTTCGTTGTTTACGCTTGCTGTTGCAGCAGTGATAGTGTCCTCATACTGCCGTGCTGCCTGTTGAATCTCCGCTTCTGCATCAGGAAGGCGACCTTGTCCTCCATCCTGATAACTGCGCCAGGCGCTGACAAAATTTTCAGCACTCTGTGACAGCGTGCTGTTCATCGTGGTGAAAGCGCTCATCTGGGCATTTTCGAGTGGGCCAGAATTTATTGGGACACTAAAGGAGAACCAAGAATCACTGTCAGTTGTTTCAGGCAATTTCGCGCTGCCGCAGAGAGCGCTGCCGTTCGAAATGCGTATCTCACGACTGTCAGAGGACCGCTGTTCTGTCATTGGCGGTGTATTGCTGCTCCCGGACTGGTGCATTTCAGCTTGCTCGGTGTTCATCGCCGCTTTGCACAGATACATATCGAAGATGCCCCGGGCTGCCGTAATAGTTTCGCCGGCAACGGGCTGCATAATCATGGACTGGCCGTCCATGATTGTGTCTGCAGCTTTATCGGTGAGCAGATTGGCGCTACCAATCCCCATGATGGAAGACATCCATAAGAATGCCAGATTTGAGATGGACCAGCCTGATGGCGTAGGAACCAGGGCCATAAACCCTGCCAGGGATGAGACGGGTGCCATCATTGTGTTTCCACGACCAAAAACTTTGCCGCGGTTACCTGTCAGCACCGTGGCGCGCAAGGTTATCCCCATAAACCAGAAGAACGCGAGGCCTGCGATGATGGAGTTGAATACGCCATACAGCTGGCCAATAAAGCTGACGTTCTGAGGTTGTAGGGGATTATTTACCACGTCGCCATAGACCATGATAAGTAACTGGCGGGAAAGGTCAGTCGTGCGCGTTGCCGCGCCGGTGATCGTGTCGTAGTTGATGTTGTCTGCAAATGCCGGCAACGACAGGCCTACCAGCACAAGGCTGGCCACTATCAGAAGCAGTCTTTTCATAGAGATTTCCGTTACAAACAGAATGCGCATCCAGAGGATGGCAGAAGGGTAGTCAGGATGGGGAACGCCAGCTGAAGATGTCTTTGACCCAGCGACCCGTTGCACGCCATTGTGCAAACGAGCCCAGCTCCCGGGTGGTGAGCTGCCAGAGGCGGAGTTGATGTTTCATAGCATACGCAAACACCATGCCCGCAAAGGCTATCATTGTGAATGTCAGGAACAGCGCTCTTATCAGTAACACGCCTGCTCCCGGTCCGGCAGCTATCAGCGTGGCTACTGGTAAGAGGATGGCAAACGCTGATGCTATCAAAAACATAACAAGCAATATGCGCTTAGAAAGAAGATAGCGCCGTATCAACATTTCACGGCTGCAGCCGCTGGCGGCTACTGCTTCATCGAAGCTGAGTTCGTCTGTGTTTCCCTTTACTTTGTTAGGCCATACACGGCGAAAGCGTTCTGCGTTTTGCTCTGCAGCGTAGCGAGCGGCATTGACCATACGACCGGCCTCCCATAGTGGGAGGACCAGATTGGCGGCAAACCAGGCTTTTTTTCCTATTTTCTTCATTGGCGTGTGGCTCCGGCGGCGGCCTGCTGCAGTTTTTGTGTCAGGCGAGGTTCGTAGTACTGGACACCTTCAAGACTCAACTGCTGACCAGCAATAATTGCGTTCTCCTGCAGTTGCTGTTTGATGCCCAAAAGCAGGGAGTTCTGGAGGCTTTGAATGCGGATGGATTCACGCAGAAGGTTGTCACCATCCATCGCCTGCAGGTCGGTCTGATAATCGGTATTGGCATACCGGCGATTGACTTCGAACGATTCAAACTCTCGCAACGACATCATGCCGGTGCGCTTTGCTTCTGCTGAGGCATTCTCATCAAACCAGGCCCTGCTCGATGGCGTCTGGAGTGTTTCGGCCAGAACATCTTTCGTCGCTTCATTAGGCTGACTGGCCGCGACCATCGCCAGCTGAGGCTGCTCAGCTGCACTTTGTATGGCGTCATGCTCTGTCATCATCCCGATGTACTGGCGACCACTGTCGGTTTTCACTTCGCCCTTTTTCAGTGCCCTGCCGGGACTGCGGCGTACTGAGTTTTTGAGGTACATCATTGCCGCATCTGTCTGTTCCGGGGTGAAGGTCAGCTCCGGGGCTTTGTCTTCCGGACCGGCGCCGGCCAGAAGTGAACGGACTTCCTTATCTCCGCCCGGTAATGCCGACTCGCCGCTACAGAGATCACCCCAGGCATCTGCATCTTCCCTGGTGCAGTAATTCCGGTGGATTTCTGCTGTGGCAAACAGCCCCTTTTCAGGAACATCTGGTTTGGATGACAGCGCTTTTTTAATGGCACTGTTTTTGACACCGCCACCGCTGGCAAGTGTTGACTGCTTTGCTGCTGACTGGCGGGCGACCTGTGAGGCCTGGCCTGATGCAGACTCACTGCATATGCTGTCCGGCACGGTGTAGCTGCGTCTGGCCTGCTCCAGGTTCTGCACCTGCTGCGCGTAGGTGGCATATTGCTGCATGTTTTCTGTGGATTGTTGGATCATGGCCGCAATCTTGTCGTTACCGGAACTGATTGCGCCACCAATCTGCTGGTTAGTGGAAAGAATAGAGCCTAGTGTGCCGTTGGCCGTGCTTAATTGTGGGACGACCTCTGTGGTGATTGGTACGCTGCTGTTTACGTTGACAGTCATCGCTGAGGCATAAAGCGGAGACAGCAGCAGGCCGCCGATGGTGACGGCCAGTAGTCGTTTCTTCATGGTGTTGCCTTAATCAGATTTGCAGGCCGCGAGCGGCAATCAGCTCGCTGGCCAGTCGGTTAATGACGTTGCCGTGATCGGTTTCACGCGCTTCCTTTTGACGCAGGTCGATGAGGTTGATGGCACTCCCTGTCGGGAAGGCTTCAGCCAGAATGGCTCTGGCTTTCCGACCGTCGAGTCGGTCATACAGTTGGTCACGCAAGGCGGCATCTTTCGGGGTTGAGTTGAGTGCCCATAGCTCCTTTGGCCCGAGGGTGTTTTTAAGGATCTGGACCACATTCCCTGTTTTGAGGCGAAAGCACGCCAGAAAGTGGGTACCACTGCCGTCTGGTGCTGCCCCGGAGCCGATATGACGGAACGCCTGTGCGGTATGCACCGGCACGCCGAAATGTTCGGTCAGCAGTGGCAGATCTTCATGGCTGACTTGCATCAGATAGAGACTGTTCGCTGACTTGAGTATTTCAGGCGGGAAGTGGTTCAGATACTGAGAGCTCAGCACGGTGCGGATGAAGAATTTGCGGTTCTCCAGGTCCTGAGTGACCAGCTTATTGATGATAAACGGAATGTCTTTGGCGTTATGCAATTCGTCATAAATCTTGGTTTTCACCTCCTGGGCCAGTTGGGTCAGCCGGTCGTGATGGAACGGCTGATACATCTCTGGCAGTTCGCGCATCAACTCATTGCGGTATTGCGGTAGCTCGAAGTGTCCGGCGGCCAGCTGGCCCGCGTAGAGGTACATCAAGCCGGTTTTGACCTGACCGGCAGGCGTTTTGCCTCCGACCACGTTATTCAGGTCAATGGCTATCACGCGGGTGTCCGGGTTGAGCTCAAAGACGGTGCGACCGGCCAGCATTTTGTAGGTGCGTAAGGCATCAGACAGGCAGCGGCTGATATAAGAAAGCAGTGTTTCCCCACTGCCATCACGGGTGATGGTGCCGTACTGTGCCCGCACATCTTCGTCATTCAGATACACCTGCAGGTCACTCAGTTCTGGCATTGCCTGATAATGTGCGCGTGTTGCCGCTGCCAGTTCGCCCCGGGAGAAAAGTAAATCCCTGACTTCATACCATGTGGCTTTAGACCACCAGGTGCTGTCGTACGCCAGGAGAATGCCCGTTTTCTCCAAAGCTTCATCAACTGATGGCTCCAGCGTTGGGGCATATCGGACAGGGGCAAGACTGGCATTCGTCTCATAGGCTTTGCCGATGATCATTCCCAGTATTTGCCTGCAGTCCTGTGAGTTAGGTGGTGTACCAGTGTCCGGATTCACACACAATATTTCGCCGATGTTCACCAGATATTCGAGCTCCGGGGTGATCGGATATTTCATTCCGAGCTGAACATCGAACGGGTTTTTGCAATGCTGGCGGCTATTTTCCAGTACCAGGCCTATCACTTCATGCTGGCGGGATTTCGGGAGCGCGTCGCGAATGAGTCTTACCAGACCCTGAGCAGAGAAACCTTTATCGACGTAGGACAGAAACGGCAGGTTGCTCTGTCCGGAAAACAGAATCGCTTCGCTGAGTGCTCCCAGGGCCACTGATTTACCCGTACCGGGTTCACCTGCGACTATCTCCGTGAATTTTGTTTGCAGGTTGCTGGCCAGTTTTACCGGAAAGGGCTTGCCGTCAGGGGTGGCAAACACAATGCTGGCATCATCTGGCCAGGGGGTGGCCGGGCGCTGCAGGGGAAGTAAGGAAAGGGCCGCTGAGAGGGGCGGGTACATCAGCGAGGGAATACTAAGGGCGTTCGCACCGACCAGGGTTGACGCCCACGCCCGCGCTGGGTCTCCAAATGTTCCTGTTACTTCACACACGCCCCACGACTGAAGCCCCTTCTGAAGTAGAGTACGATTTCGCTTTGCCGTTTCCTTATCACGGCCCCAGGTGCTGGCGCAGATGGTCATCACGCAAACCGGCTCGCTTTTATCTTCCTCTTCCAGCCACTGAACGGAATTATAAATCGGGCGTATTGGAGGAAGAAGGCCTGCCAGACTCAGGATGGTCTTCTTTCCACCGAGTGTTTTCATGCCCCCAGGCATCAGGTCCATGCGAATACGCCAGGGAAGGCGGCGGTTAATTTTGTCAAACAGCTGGCTGAACGTCTCCGGCTGCTGAGGGCCAAGAGAAAGCGCCAGCGTGGTATGCCAGTGGTTATCAAGTTTAATAAAGCTGCCATGAATATCCGGCGCGCTGTTGAATAGTTGATAGTGGAGATGGGGCGCCAGTAACGTTGAATGGTCGTTACCTTTTGGTCGTCCATGTGGCCATTTAACATCCCCGGGCAGAAATGGCCGCCAGGCTTCTGAGGTGCTGTCGCGTTCAACTTCTTCTCGTAATGCCAGCCCAACTTCATAGGCATTCATCAACCGGATACGGGTACCGAAATCGCCTTTACCAAACTGTTTTTCCAGCGTGGTGATGAACGTATCGTGGCGAATTTTAAGTCCTTCCAGCTCCTGAAATACCGGATTCTGGCCATATCGCGCTCCCGGGCTTTGTTTCAGTAAAGCTTCACGCCGCTTTTCTTCATCGTGAATTTCGGTGGTGGAAAGCGCCGTCCGGGCGGTATATACCACCAGAAACGCCCGCTCACGGGCGATAAAGGGTGCCATTTTCTCAATACGCTCATCCAGAATATCAGTCAGATTGAGGCCCATACGCTTCAGGCTGCGGTACTGGTGAGAAAGCAGTTTTTTTAGTTCAGCTTTGGCTTTTCCGGGATCACATTCGAAGACAAAACTCAGTTTACGACCCGGCTCTTTAAACTCGCTGGTTAGCAGCTTTGTCAGGCGGTCGATATAGTTACTGAAAAGCGCTTTATTCCGCTTCTCTTCTTCCGTGATGGCCGTCTCTTCATTAAAAGTACAGTAGGTCCCCTCAATTTCGAACACACTGGCATAGTGACCTTCCTCCGTGAGAAAGATATAGGGTGCGGACATGCCGGGACGTTGCTTGCGATCGTCTTCGGTCAGGCCAATCGTGGTGCGAAGATCGCAGTAACGGGTAAAGTCCTGTCCCAGTGCATAGCGCGAGGCCCAGGCAATAGCTTCCTCCACGCACTCCAGCGCGGTGACCAGTGGATTTTTCATGCGAATACTCTCTGATAGGGCCAGTCAGGACTGGCGGCAATACTGTTTGTACAGGGACGTCCACTGGCCTGATGGAAGGCTCAGACTGAACGGCCGGGCGGCGATGATGTCCGGATTGGGAATGAGTGCGATATGACGCAGTCGTTGTTGCAATGATTCACGCATTGCCGGTGATGACTGCTGCAGAGCCCGTCCAAACTCTCCGGGATGGCTGGTCCCCCAGAATCGCTCCGTCTCAGCCCGGTGTGCGGCAAGCCAGTTAAGGATCATGGCTGCACCATTTTGCTGGCGTTCATCTCCGTCACGCCGGGCGGCGACCACCGTTCTTATCAGCCGGCTGATGTCAGCCGGCGCAAGCTCAGGCAGGTAAACCATCACGCCGTCATTGGCACCCAGCCGATTCAGATGACGACTGCACAGGCATACGCTGCAGGCGACAGTAAGATTGTCGTCGAGCGTGTTTTCTGGATTGCTGTCACGAAATGTCAGCAGGTTACTGGCACTGACGTGTCCGCAGTATTCGCAGGTGTTTCCGGCGAGTATCGAGGCTCGCTGGTGCAGAGCCGGGTTATGTCCGGCCTGCTCATGCCCCCAGACCTGCTGCTCGATGTTGAAGTGTTGGTAACGGATGGCCGTTGTCAGGCGAAGATGCGTGACATGATGACGGGACCAGCGACGACAGGCTTTTGTCAGCGGTTCTGTCAGCATGGTTTCATCGCATTGTTCAGGCATCAACTTCTGCAGGCGTTCTGTCAGCGGGGCCAATGGAATTAGCCAGACGTTGCAGTCATAACCGGCGTCGACGGAGATACCGCAGTGATAAAAATCAGGGACAAGCGGAATGAGCCACTGGCAAAAGGCACGGGCCTCCTGGGCTTTCAGGTTCAGCGACGGGAGCGTTGTATTGTTATCAT
The DNA here is from genome assembly GCF_005781065.1 of Escherichia sp. E1130. Classification (NCBI taxonomy): domain Bacteria; kingdom Pseudomonadati; phylum Pseudomonadota; class Gammaproteobacteria; order Enterobacterales; family Enterobacteriaceae; genus Escherichia; species Escherichia sp. E1130. Next base: position 31,053 of record NZ_VATL01000036.1, on the reverse strand, counting down.
CGGGCGGACAAGGCTCCAACTGAACGGGGTAAAGGAAACTGATCGCTTCCATGAATGGGTTCAAGGTGACCTCCTTTTTGTAGGAAGGACCCCGGCGCCAGCGCGCCGGGGAGTGATGTTAACCCACATCAACCGGGTTCAGCTGAATGGTGCTCTGACCTTTCTTGATGAACTGGTCAATGGCAATCATGATGCAGCCGGCACCGATACAGGTCAGGACCCAGCCCCAGCCAATCTGTGGGTTCTTTTTCTTGGCCACCCAAAGGGCGACGCCAATAATGACAAGTCCAATCCCGCCAAACTTCGCCACTTTCAACAGGCTTTTCCCGGAGTTATCGGCACCGTCGGCCACGGTGTCGAGCATCCCAAAAATGCCGTCATCAGCATGAGCTGGCAGCGTCAGGGAACCCAGGAGTGCGGCAATCGGAGCCAGAAGACGTTGGCCCAGAGAAGAAGCAGCCAGCCACAGGCGTACGGAAACGGACAGTGTGAAATTACGCATTGTTAAAACCTCTTTTGTTTATGGAGTTAATTCCAGCTCAGATGCAGCGTTTGTTGGAGTGCGTCGAGCAGTTGTGGATTGCAGGCTAGGAGAATGCCGCAGATGAGGATCACCATGCCTGCAGAGACATCTTCTCGGGCAGTCAGGCCTGTGTGGCCATCGACCAGAGAGCGACGGACACGAGATATGCCCATGAAGAAAAACATCACCCCGACCGCACGCAGCAAGGTGAGAACGGCATCGATGGCGAGCTTGGCCTGACCCATGGATTCCGGGGCGTAGGCGATGGCATCAAAGGAAACATCGCCAAAACTCAGGGTGTGGGAGGCTTTATTCATCATCTGCTGCAGGGCGATGAGAGCACCGCCGAGGCAGACCGATGCCAGGGCTTTAATCCCGCTGGCTGGTTTACCGGTGCGGACTCGTTGGGCGACGGAGAACAACGTGAAAATGCAGCCGCCAAGTCCGAACATAAAACCCAGAGCCAGGATCAAGCGGATACCGCTGGTTTTCAGACCGTCGGCGACCTGAACCAGGATTTGAATGGCGTCCATTAGCCCCCCTGGCGAATGACGCCCCTGTCAGTTGTGACGGTGCGTGCAGTGGCATTAATGCTGCGAATGGTCATGCCGTTAATGTTATCGCCGGCCTGCACCGACCAGGTGGATCCTCCGTGGGTTATCCAGGCCATGCCCGGGTAAATGGTATGTACCCGCCAGCCCTGTACGCCGGTACTGCGCTGATTGCCAGTCCCTGTTCGTGCAGCTGCTGTACGGTGCGTTGATGCTGAAGTCGATTTAACGACGGTACGTTTTACTGGTTTGCTGACGGCTTTGGCTGGGGTGGTCGTACCGGTTCCCATAGCCTTCATTCGTGCTTCAAGTTCTGCCAGACGTCGCTCTGCATCACTGACGCGACTATCCAGTGCGCTTATCCCTTGCTGGTTTGCCTCGCTGGCCTGCTGCAGTGCCTGTGCATCTACTGGAGGTGCTGATGACTGAACAGGTTCAGTGTGTTGAGGTGGCTCCGGTGCTGGGGCAGGTGCCGGTTCGGGTTCAGGTGCGGGAGCCTCTTCCTCCGTTGGAGCAGCCACAGGTGCGGCCTGATGGTCAGGAATAAAAGCACGTTGAGGTGGTTCATCTGGCCAAACGGCATAGACGAAAAGGGCAACCAGTACGCCGCCGGCAATCAGCAACGTGCTGAGGTCATACCCCATAAACTGACGTTTACTTTTAGGGTTCTCGTCTTTGGCTGGCGTCTTAGATGCTTCTTCTTCGGGCTCCGGATGAAGTTCAGGCAACGGCGAGGCCGCGGGCTCAAGTTCCGAATCGAAATAGTTTTCTTTCATGGCGTTTCTCTTCAGGGGTGTAAGGCGGGGACCATGCGGCTGGCGGGTTGCAGGCTGACAGCCGCGGGCTCATCACGAGTCTTAATCACTTTGTCGCTTTCTTTCACTGCGGTCATAAACAACACGGCGATGCTCTGGCCACGATCAACAAGAACCTGTTTTACAGGTAGCTTTTGCGCGTCCTGACCCATCACCTGCCCCGCCTGCTGGGCTGCGCCGCCGAGGATGGTGCCGGCCACTGCTTTACCATCAGGCATGCCCTCGCGACCCTCAATGTTGTTGAAGCCGTTGCTCAGAATTTGCGTGTTGGCACTGGCATAGAGTTGACCACCTAGCCCCAAACCGTGGGCCAGTGCGGGTAGCAGAATGCGTGTTGTATAGCGGTTGTTGACCGACGAGGCGACGGATGATTGCAGCGTATCGGGCATGGCCGCCCAGGCATCGATACGCCAGGTGTTGTTATTCCAGTCCATATTGGTGAAATGAATGGACACACCGTCACCCGCGAGCTGAACGCCATTTGCTGTCAACGTAGCACCGGCATAAGGTCCTGCCGGAATACGGGCCAGCACCTGTGAGCCGGTATTGTCGGAATCAATCGCAGTGTCAATCACACCGCCAGGGCGACTGCCAACGGGGATAACAATGCGGTCAGTTGCTGTACCGCCGGAACCTTTGACATTCCCTGTTTGCGTCTGGGGGGAAAGGCTGTCCGTCCATCCGGAGAAGGGACTTGCGGCAACCGCACCTGGCGCGCCAGAGGATTGAGTCGCCTGCCCCGGGGCCTGTCCGGTTACACTGGCCAGTTGACCTACCGGCGCGTCTCGCTGAGCTACCAGCTCTTTGAGCAGTGCCTCAAGTGCTTTTTTGCGATCGGGGTCAAGTGACTGTGTCGGGACTCGTTGAGGTGGTGGCAATTGGGTTTCTGCCCGTAATGCCGGTTGTTGAGGCGGCGGCTCCTGGGAAATCGGCGGCACCTGACGTACTGTCCCGGAGCCTGCTGAAGCGATAAAACTGGTGTTATTCGCCATCGCCTGCTTAGCACCCTCCGCGTTGTTCTCTCTGAGCAACGATCGGTATTGCGGGCTTTCAGCCGTGGCTTTTCCAGTGCCGCCTGCTGTTTTGTCCACGCTGATGCGCGATGCTGCAGGTGGTGGGGCATTGAGCCAGGAAACCAGTAAGAAAATACCGGCAATAGCGGCAAAGCCTCCGCCAATGATAATTAAGCCGGTTTTCTTTACGTCCCGGCGGGCGTCTTTTTCTGCGGTCATGACTACTCCAGAGATAATGTCATCCAGACCGTTTTACCGGCATGAGAGAAGGCCACTTCCGGGGTCAGTGGCAGTTTGTACAGCCAGGTTCCATCACCAGAGGCCAGGGTCTGTTCGAAAGCATCACGCAGCTCGCTGCGGGTACGGATGAAAAGGTCATCACCCATCTGCCAGACCTGTGTATCCGGAACGGCACCTTCCGTTTTCAGACGCCGGGCATCTTTAGGGGGAACGCCATCGAGAAAGGCCTGCAACGTTGGGTCGTTAAGGCCAATCTTTGATTGCGGCGCCGGCATCTTTTTCGCCTGTGGACCGCGCTGTGGGATACGCAGATCCAGGCGAGTATCAATGACGCGGGATTTTGCTGTGTTACTGGCCTCACCGCTGGTGATATCCACGATGATGGGGACTGCCAGTCCCTTCAGGTACACCGTGACATTCCCCCGGTCATACTGTCGCCTGGCCTGAACGGTCATCACGCTGCTGTCCGGTATAAAGTTCACCGTAAAGCCATCGGCGTTAGCGTTATAAGGGGGGGCGGCCAGTGGCCATGGGGCCCCGGTGTTGTCCGTAAACATCACCGTGCTGGCCTGATGTGTGGCGGTTCGCAGTACCGGCAAAGAGGCGCCCGGAGAGAGATTTACCGTCAGTGTGGAAATGCGTGGTACCACATCTGCAGGCTGCCAGGCGCGTCCACGACTGGCGTCATCGACAGCCCGACTGACGTTTTCAATTTCACCGCGGTTAAGCGGAGCGGCCTGACCGATAGCCCAGGCTTCGGCTGCAGAAGGTGGTGCAGGGGGAGACTGCCGTAGAGGCGCGGTGATGTCCATTGCCGGCTCACTTTGCATATCCGTGTCCACCGGTGTGGCCGGTGGTGTTACCTGAGTTGTGGGGGCAGGCGCAGGCGGTAACGCCGTCGTGGGGGTGTTAGTTCGGGCATCTGCCCAGTCAGCAGCCCATACGGAGCCTGCCGACAAGAGCAAAATTGCTGTCGTGAGAAGTCTAATTTTCATGAGGTTTCCTGATACTTAGCTGGCATCCCGGGTGACTACGGAGGCCACTTCGATTCCTTCGGATTTGAGCCTGACGTCGGTGCGCTGAATGCGGATCGTGAAAATGAAGTTCTGAGGTGGCAGGCTGCGAGTCTGGCCGTCGAGACTCAGGGTGACGGGGTACTGAACTTCCCAGATATAGGGCCCATCGGAACCTTCCCGACCGCGTCGGTAAATCATCCCCTTACGGGTGATGTTGGCCGACATCAGTAGCTTGTCTGTTTTCACCTTTGCAAACAGGTTGGAGTTTGTCAGTGCGCTGTAGTAACTCGCGAAACCGCCTTCGGAGAACTTCTGCTGCTGATCGCTGATCTGCGTGCGAAAGTTTTTGAAGTCGAGTTGAAAAGCGCTACGCACGACCTTGTCACCAAAAGCAATAACGTCATCGTCGCTATAGGCGGGTTCTGACGTAGGGTATTGCGCCAGTACGCTACCGTTGAGTGTGGCGAAGTATTTCACCGGAGGATGAGCAACTTGCCAGACGAGCCAGGCGTTAACCGGAAACTGCGCCAGGTTGAAGAATACAGACACCAGAGCGACAGCCAGACACTTACGGGCAAAGGAGGCGTTTAGCATCCTGTCTTTATGAAGCTGCATCGACTCCATAAAAGGCGCGAGGTGTTTCTCATCAAACTCATGAAGATTTCTGGCCGAGTCTGAAGAAGCCTCCCCCGGGGAGGCTGCAGATTGTTTCGTCACTGGGTAGATTCCATTAATTTAGTGAGATAAAAGAACGGCCACTATTAGTGGCCGCCGGGGACGATTGCGTTGTAACGGGAATGGATGTCGTTCCCGAGCTGTAGGACGAAAGGCCGCTACTGGATGCATAGTCTCCCCAGGGGTCTATGGTCGGAGGAACGTAGTCGCTGATTTTGTCACGGGCTGCCTGGCAAATTTTCTGGCCAATCTGGTTCATGATGTCGGCCAGATTGGGAAATGTCGGGGCTGTAATGGTGGTGGAGATGTTCCCCAGACAGTCGGCCAGTGATGCTGTGACGTTGTTCTGCCGTTGTGACCAGGCATCAGCCGCTTCTTTGGCCCGGTTGTAGCCTGCTTCACTGCCTGCCTTTGCGGCCGTGCCGGCACGGCAGGAAGCTGCATCAGCGGCAGGAAGGCACGCCAGAAACAGAAGGGTGGTACAGAGCATTTTACGCATGAGATCCTCACATGGGTTGTGGTTGATTAGCCGGCTTGACCTGCGCCCGGGGTGCCTGCTCCGGCTCCGGTGCTTTCGGCGGTGTCCAGGGTTTGTCGAACCCCAGCTTGCTGTGCAGGGCCGGCGGGATCTTTTCCGGGGAGACCAGAGGAACGGCAAACTTCGGGGCGTCCTTCCCTTTAAGCTGAAAGGCAAAGGTATCCCGCTGCGCCTCACCATTCTTCACGGCGTTTACGGCAGAGCCGTGGCCAATCAGCGCGAGTGCGCCTGAATCTGAAACGGTATTCACGGCAATCCACGTCTTTCCGTTAGCACCGGTACAGACGCGGGCCAGTACGTGGTGAAGCTCACCCTCATGGCGCATCACGCCCTGCAGGTAATCTCCGTGCCCCTTCACCAGGTGTGCCAGCAGTTCGCCTTCAGCGCCAGCCGCATGCATGACCACTGAGCCGGCGGCTTTTGACAACGCCGGGACCACGGCATTCTCCGGGGGAGATTGCGGCGGTTTTTGTCCTTCACCGTCGGGGCCTGTATACAGAAGGCTGTGACCTATCGGGTCAGGAAGTGGTAAAGATAGCGCGGCCGCCTTAACAATCTGTTGCTGCAACTGCCAGAAGGCATTGCCGTCATAGGCTGAAAGTTCTGCCGGTGCGACGTGGTGTCGGTCTGCAACCAGCAGGCGGTTATCCTGTGCTGGCGTCAACGACCAGTGATTGCGATGCTTTTCCTGTTGTTCGTATCCGGTCACGACGCCGTCTTTATCGGTCAGCGGAACGTTGACCATCACTGGCTTATTACCCAGATACTGCAACTTCACGATGTCGCCCTGTTTTAGACCACTGTCCTCCAGTGCCTTTTCAAGCTCCACGCCCCAGTAGGTTTTGTTGCCCACTTTCGTGCGCAGCTGGACATAAAAGCTTTCTGTGTTGGCCTTGTCGAACTGATACGGCGCCCGTCCAGATTCAAGTAGCTTTCCGGTCAGACCCGTTCGCAGAGTCTCTTTTTCAAAGATGTTCATTTCCGGGGCTGCGGTTTCAGCGGCTTTCTGCATGGCCTTAGTGGTGTGGCCATTTCCGGGCGCGGTAGCCGGTGGTGCGGCTGGTGATGGTGCAGCTTCCTGCCCGGGCGTGCTGATATTGATGCCGTTCTTCGCCGTTGCCTCGGCTGCTCTTGCCTGCAGCAGAGCTTCAAACTGTTCGCGCTGCTGCGGGTTTTTCAGGTGCACCTTGATGTTGTGATCCGCAATCAGTGTCAGTGTGCGCTGGATGAACTCCGGATTCCCGGTTACCTCAACAGCACCTCGCTGATTGGCCATGGCTGAGAGCAGGGCGGCCAGGATCATGCGGTCGTTTTCACTGGCCTGTGGAGAAGCCATAACGATGCGATCGCCATAGTCACGAAACGCGTCTTCACCATCGAGTGCGTATACCCAGGTTTTGTCTTCCTGGCGGCTTGTGAGGCCCTGCAGGAGTTCATCCAGGTTGATACGAGCCACTTCCGGCCCTTCCGGGCTGACATCGCCAGGCAGGCGACCAAAAGTGAATGAAAAGCCATTTTCCGGTTCTGATGCAGCAACGGGCTGTTCAACGTCTGCTGCACCTGGTGTGGTGGTCTCTGCCTGCTGCTGTGGCTGAGTGTTGAGCGGTGGCTCTGCAGGTGGTTCAGCGACTTCATCCTGGGGAGATTTACCTAGTTTCTCTGATGTAATCGGTACTTCAACGGGATGTTCGCCGTCAGCCGGGCCGGGTAGTGTCGGCTCCGGGGTTGGCGTCGTTTCTGGCGCGTTGGTGGCTACTGTTTCTGTTGGTGGTGTTGGTTGAGCAATTTCCTCATCCGGAAGTGCCGTGGGCTTCGGGTTATCTGCAGCTTCATTCGGTGAAGAAGTTGGTCCGGGTTCGGGCGCTGGCGTGTTATTCAGAAAGTCATCGAACTGCGGAAATGCTTCCTGAAATTCTGCACCGAAGTCCGGATAATCAGATATGTCAGGGAAGGGAGCGGTTGGTTCATCCTGCAGGATATTGTTGTCAGGCATGCTGTGAGTCTCCGTAAAGGGCTGACGCCAGTCGGGAATGAGTTCGTCGAATATTGGGGCCAGTTGGTCACGAACGGCATTCAGTCCACTGGCCACATGAATATCGTTGAAGTCGCTGAAAGATGCGGTTTTGGCAAAGGCCTGCGCACGCTCGCTTTCTGTGAAGGTCGGGATGATGTAAATGCCGTTAATAGCCGCGGCGGCTTCTTGTGCCTTTTTCGCCCCCTTATTGTCCTGTTCACCGCGGTTATTAGTTTTGGTGAAGTCATCCTCGCCGAGGATGATGTGGTGGTTATCTGGGTATCGCTCTTTCAGATTTCGTGACACCGTCACTAAATTGCCGGCATCCACCGTCATTACAACCGGTATACCGGTCGCAAGATGCAGACTGGCGGCTGTGGCATAACCTTCGGCATACAGCACAGGGTGCTGAGGGCTAAGTTCACCCCCTACCACAAAGAAGTTGCCTGTCTTTTCAGCGCCGTTCTTCAGGTTCTTGGTACCATCGGGCTTGATGTACTGAAGGGTTCGGAGCTCGCCATCGCTGTTTCGTAATGGAATGACCAGATTGTCGTATTTATCCAGACGAACGCCATCAACTGCTGGTACACCTTTTCGGGCCAGATATGCGTGTGTCTCCGTAGCTGGGGGCATTTTGCTCCATTGCCGCGACAAGGTTTTCCCCATTTGGGCAAATTCCTGCTGTGACTGTATTTCCCTGTCCCAACGTTTTTGTGCTGCCAACGCACGTTGCTTCATGGCCTCTGCCGGGTCATAGGTATGTGAGCCTGTGGAGGTCCAGTTCACCTTGCCTTCACTTGCCCGATGATCCTGATACCATCCCGCAGGACGGCCATCGAGAAAACCCTGGTACACACCGGAGGTGGCACCGGCTTTATCGCCATCGGTTGCAACTCTGTGCCGTTTACCGTCCATTTCAGGCAGGCTGTTCTTAGGCAGGATAAAGCCGGCATCCTTGAGCACCTGTGCAAACTCTTCTGCAGGCGTCAGATTGTCGGTTGTGGTCTGATTCAGCTGAGAGACGGCATTCTCAGGAAGCCAGGGCTTTACCTTCTCAAGGTCAGCGTCTGGCTTTGCGAACCAGAGTTTTTCTGAACGATCATACTCAAGAGCATAATTTTCATCATCAAGACGTCCGGCAGCGCGTAATGCATCCTTTTTGCTATCCGGTGTGATAGTGAGGTAGGTACGTTTTTGCATAATCAGTTCCTGTTTTTACTCAAAGAACCGGCGGTACCACCACGGACGTCCGGTTAACTGCCTGCCACGCAGGAGGCTAATCAGTCGTTGCCACAGTACGGTGATGGTGAAGCCGAAGAAGGAGAGGATCCGAAAGAAGATAATCAGAATTGTGACCGCCCAGAACGTGCTGGTCTCAGGCCACTGGAACCACGCAAAGTACAGCGAAAACAAGACGACCGGGATGCCGAAAATTTCCAGCCGGCGGCCTGCATCGCGCCATTTACAGATTTTCACAGCGCTTCCCTCCGGGTAATTTCACGAGGGCTTATAACGGTCAGCAACTCTTTACGGTCAATTCTCCCTGTCTGATACATCCGCCAGGCTTTATCGCCCATTCGCTCACCGCGCTCACTGAGACGGTTATCAATCCAGGTACGCCATTGGGTGTGCTTCAGCTTGCCAAGCGACTCTTTCACCTCGTCATCAAACACAAGGTATTCCCTAACCGACTGGCGTTTCCCGTCAGTTGTCCGAAGCAGGCGCTGAGTAATGACATACTGCAGATTGCTGAGCAGGTTCCAGGCCATCGCTTCACGCTGATCCTCTGGTACCAGCATCAGGGCGCGAGGGATGGTTTCCCCCGGGGAATTGGTGTGCATGGTAGAAAGGCAAAGGTGCCCGGACTGACCGTTCATGATGGCACCGCTGAGCGTTTCTGGGTCGCGTATCTCACCCACGCCAATCACGCCTGGGGCACGACGCAGCGTCAGACGCAGGTGCTCTGCGAATGACGCCACGTCCCTGCCTATCTGCGACTGTTCAGGCATAAGAATCGTATCGGGGAAATTTAGCAGGAACTCGATAGGGTCCTCTGCTGTGACTATCTTGCGGTCCGGGTCATTCCTGGCGGTGTACTGATATGTAGACGCCAGAAGGGTGGATTTACCTGACCCGGTTTCACCAGTAATCAGGCCAAGGCCCTTGTGAGGAAGCAGGCATGGAAGTAAATCCTCCTCAAGCCCCAGCGCATCGAGCTCAGGGATGACCGTTGGGATGGTCCTGAGCGTCAGCGCCGGTACCATATCGTAATCACCGATAGTGGCTTGCACAAAGTTGCAACGAAAGCGCAGACTCTCTCCACGTTCCAGCCCATAACGATTGTACATATCCCCGGTCAGCTGCAGCGCTCTATCTACTCCTTTCCCTGCCTTCAGGTCGCCCTTGATCTGTTCCGAAAAGACGTCATCCATCAACCGGGTTAGCTGTGGTGGTTCAATTCGAAACTCACTGGCGCGGACTTTACGGCCGTGCAAATCAACGACCAGCGGCCCACCTCCCTGCAGGAAAATATCGGAAACGTTGTTCCGTGCGCAGTGAACCAGAAAAGCCCGGAAACTGTCAGCGTGTAACCCGCCATGCTCATGAAAATTAAAAGCAGAGAGCGTCATTGCGCCCCCTTACGGATAACAGGCTTCCATTTATTCTTGTCCACCACAAATCCGGCAGGATCCTGAATGCGTTTAACCTTGTCGCCAATCATCAGCTCATCACGTGTACCCGTGACGCTTTGCTGTGTTTCCTTCACATCCGGCGCCAGGATGATGCCCTGTTGCAGGAGCGTTGAGTAACGCAACATGCCAGCGTAATCACGGGTCAGGCGATTAAAATTTGATTCAAGCGTCCGGTCTGCACTTTGCCTGCCATCCTCCCAGCCTTTGCGAACCGCAGCTTCCCAGACGTCTCTTTCCTTACTGTTTTTGGGTCGCACGCTGGCATCTGGCGCATCAATGCGCTTATTGGCCAGACCGGGCAAAAGCCAGGTTCGCCAGCCGGGTGGGTTACTGACGAATCGTGCGGGGACCAGAATATTGTACGTTCGATATGCTGTGCGGATCTGGTCAGGAGTGACATGGGCCAGGTCAGCAGAGGTGGCAATCACCGGAGGAAGATAGCCCTGTTTACTGATTAGCGGCCGGAAGTCGTACATAGCATTAAGAGTGCTATCCCTTTCCGTCAATATCTGGCGTAATTCCCAGGCGCGCTGCGCTTTACCGCCCTGAAATCCCACAGTCTGACCCGCATCATTCAGCATCTGCCACACAGTATCGCTCAGTCCGTTGTAGTCATTCGCGCCTGGGTTCAGGTAATCCTGAATGTTCCCGGGGGGCGCATCCTCTGCGAAAGAAGGCAAAGTGCTAAACAGCAGCAAAATGGCAAGTAAGGAACGTTTCATGCGAGACGTCCTCCTTTATCTGGTAGCGCGAAGTAGAGGTGGAGTTCAAGCGGTTGTTGCTTCAGCGTGGCGCGCCATCCAATCTGAGTCTCCAGCTGGCGAAGCAAATTTTCGAACGTGATATTGGTGACATGAACACTCACGGGCAAAGGCAGGCGGACGCCGGTATAGGCAAAGTTCAGGCCGCGTTGGCGGGCCAGTTGAGCCAGTAATTCAATGGCGTCACCTTCCCAGTCGAGTGACAGGCGATCGCTGTTGGCCGTGAACGTTGCTGGCAGGCGGCCCGCCGTCTGGTTTAGGGCTCCATCGAGATAAAGCTGTTGCTGAGTGTTATGTATCTGTCTTGCATCAGCAGAAGCGGTTTGCACTGTGACTGGTGCGGTACTGGTTTGCTGTGCCTGGCATCCAGACAGTAGAGTGCATGCCAGCACAGTAAAGTACGTTATCTTCATATCGTAATTCCTGAATAATCATGGCACTGAAAGGCCATGTGAGAGAGAACTGATAGGGTGCAACGAATCTAGAGGGGGTAATCAGAGCGGGTGAACAGGTCTTCCTAATCGGTGGGGACTTTTTATCCTGCTTTTACGATGTAGTTGAACGCGATATTTTTAGGCCTGACTTCACGGTCGGAGTAAGGAACATAGTGCTGAATGCCGCTGTGGTGTCCTTCGAGTTTCCCCCCGGTATAAGGCCCGATGTTACTTTGATCCACCTGATAACTCAGGATTGCCCGGCCGGGATCAAATCCTCTTCCGGCATCGAGACCTCGCAGAAATACCCCGCGAAGGTCTGGCAGAACGCCTGATGGGTAAGCCTGAGCCAGCTTTGGGTTACGTGCTCTATCGAATGCCTGCCCATTACATAAAAGATAACCGTTAGGAATACTGTTTGATGGCCACGGGATAGGGCTACCAACCGGGAAGGTATCAGAACCTGCCCAGATGCCATCCTGACATGACAGAATACCTCCGTGGGCATCTCTGCTGATGTCGCCATTGATAGGACATGAATATCCGGCGATATTGATTTTATCTAAGCCGATGACATCGCCAGCAGACAGTCGACCATCCGACCTGAGCGTTCCGCCTTTTATCTGGCCGCTGGTATAAATGTTTTTATTATTGAAAGTTCGGATCCAGTCATCATCGGACATGAAGAATCCGCCCTGATGCTTCTCACTGTACCAGCCGCCATCACCTGTGGTGCGAAATGAGCCTCCTGTATAGCTTTCACCGCTGATGCGGGATGTCGTAGCACTTATCGTTCCGGCGTTATCGATATTATTTGTATTCATATCGATAGCGGTGTGCATACGGTTCAGGTCCGGGCGACCATTCACCGCGAATCGATAGAGACGATCGCTCTCTTCAGCACCTCCGGCTAATACATCTGATGTCAGGTAGGTGACCAGGTGTCCGGTCTGGCCGCTGAGACCCATGCTGGCGAGATTGAGCTGCCACCCACCGCTGGCACCATTAGCAATATTTGCCGGGTAAATATACCCACCGAGGCCTGAGGTATTCTGTGCGATATAGCGCTGTGCTTTGAATGCCAGCTCCTGGCCACCGGCTGTTAATACAAAGGCGACCAGTTTGTCTGTCTGAGACGGATTCCGCGTGATAGCAAGGATATAGTTCTGTGTGCTGTTGTTGGCCAGCGAAAAACCGGCAGGCAGATATCCCTTATCCCGCAGCGATTGCCCGGTCACCGTGACATTGCCGCCATTTTTTACCTGGGTGAGCAATGTGTCGTAGTTATCTTTGATGTACTGACGCGCCGCCTGATTGGCTGTGCTGAGATGCGTGGCCGTGACGGTCCAGTCTTGTTCTTCAAGATAACTGGCGTAGCGCTGCATGCCGACGGGAGCTGCAATCAGAACGATCGTCAGGACGATCGCCATGGAAAGCAGTGATATCCCTCGGTTTATACGAGTAACCAATTTTTTTGTCATAAAACACCCGATAGAGTCTGTAAAGAGAAGCACCCGGCCAGCGTTGCCAGCAGACCGAATAACCAGGGGGCATAAGGCTGGGCTGTTTTACGGGTCAGCAGAGCTGCCAGCACAAACAGAAAAAATGCGCTGCCGCTCAACAGGCTCGCCATCTGCCAGGGAAACCAGGCGCAAAGTGCGGCAATCAGATGAACATCCCCGAGGCCAAAACCTTCTTCGCCTCGCAGATACCGGGCACCGACATGAAAGAGATAGAGCGCGACAAACATGGTACCGCTGCCAAGTAAGGCCTCGGTTGGCGTTAGGAGGCTGGCGGGAAGGAGAGTAAATATCAATCCCGTAAGCCAGAATCCGGTGGTATAGCGCAATGGCAACCAGTAATTGCGAACATCCAGCAACACCATCGGTATGCCCCAGGAAAGCAGGATGATACTTCTGAAGGCCACCATCCCATTGATGGTATTGAGCAATGTACCGGATATCATTGTCAGCCCTGTGCAGGTAAAAATGGTGATAACCACCCAAATCTGCTGGCGGGTTAGCGCCGGGCCATCATGTTCATGCAGAAATTCACGAGCCTGGTTGACGAGTCGTTGTGCGCCCAGAATTAACACCACACCCGAGACCAGCAGTAAGAGGGACACCAGAAAGTGGCTCATCATGAACCGCCTCCACGGGTTTTCAGGTATGTCGAATAGATTTTCCGTGCGTAAACCATCCGGCGGGGGGTGTTGTTTTTGGCAAAGCCGGCATTGTAAGAGCCCAGGCACTCCCAGTTCACGCCACACTGCTTAAGATGTTTTGCCAGTATCCAGGCACCAATCTGGACGTTGAGACAGGGATTGATTAACAAATCCTGCTCGCTGTTCAATATTCCCATTTTGCGTAGCTGGGGAATATGCGTTTCATTGATTTGCATCAGCCCATAATCACGGCTGAGCACCTTTTTACCTGACATGTTTTTACCGATTGCACCGGGTTTCATACCGCTTTCAACCTGTGCAATAGCCCGGAGCAGTAGCGGGTCTACCCGGTAACGGGCGCCGGCCTCGTTAAAGCAGTAAGCCTGTGCCGACAGTGATGCCAGCATAGCTCCGCCGAATAACAGACAGCGCAGGGCGCGGTTAAAAGAAAACCACATAGGAATGCACTCCAGAAAAATGCCGACAACAGGAAGCTGCCGGCGGGAAAGGCATCAGGTATTACTGGTAAAGGTGAGGGTGTTCTGTCCTACGGAGCCATTATCGGCCGTGCACTGGCTGCCAATTTCGCTGGCTGCGATTGCACCGTTGGTGGTGGTCCCGTTTACCAGCGTGGTCACCACGTTGGGTGCTGCACTGAGTTTGGTTGCCAGCGTAATGCAGGCTTCCTGGGGAACCGAGGCATAGGTCAGTGAAAAGGTGGATTTCTGCCCACCGGATGTGGCCACTGGTTTCACGGTGACTTCACCCCCCCACAGATTCTGTAGCTTTGCCGTACCGGATGATTTTGTGCCTACTACCGTCATGTTGGCCGGCGCGCCACCGAACTGGATTAGAGCGCCAGTCATATCATCCGCCCCCGTAAAATTATACGTTCCCGAGGTTTTGAGCATGGAGCGCGTATTACTCATTAATTCAGCCGCGTTGCCAAATTCGGTACTGGCATCGTTACGATTGAACAGTCCTCCGCCCTGGGTCATGGCGACAGCCAGGACAACCAGTGCAATAACGATATAAATAGCGGCTTCCAGCAGGGTGATGGCTCCGCGAGGGACAGCCGAATGGGATGGAGTCCGTAGATATTCCATAAAATTTCCTTCAGGTTTGATAAAAACAGGCAGCTTAGTGCGTGCCTACGAGGTCGTTGAGGTTTTGGGTGGCGAGGACAATCAGGATCATGTAGCCCGCATTGGTGGCCAGTGCGAGATTAGAAAGCACCGTTGCGGTCCGTTTGATCCTGACGACGGTTTGCACAAGCCAGGCGTGCGCAAAGTTTTCAATAATAATTTCTGAGTTATCGCCATCGGTCAGCAGGACCAGCTTGTCGATAGCCCGGGGAGAGGGAAAACCGTAACCGGCATTGCGCAGGGCGGGCCCCAGATGGTTACCCTGTTTAACCTGGCGCTGGGTAGCCGCCAGTCGCTCATACAGCCACGGAGAGGCATAGCGACTCAGAATTTCAATGGCGTTTTCGGTTTTGATATCTGCCCGCATTAATGCGCTGAAGTTCAGAAGAAATGCCACCCCCAGCACGTCACGATACACACTCCAGGGCAGCATTTTGTCCAGAATGTGTTGTCGTGTTTTTCCGGTCAGGTTCGGCATGGACCAGGTCACAAAAGCAATCACTACAACCGCAAACAGGCTCAGCACAACGGCATTGTTCACAAAAAACTCTGAAAGCGAGCTCAGCCACCATAATGCGCCGTGCCAGCTCTCCCGGGGTGCTAAAGACTCAAGCCGGGGCAGAAAATAGATCTTCACCATGTTCATCATGGCGAAGGTCGTTCCCACTAACAGACCGGGATACGCCAGTATGGAAATCACAGCCGTTCTCATCTCTGACATCCCTTTGACGACCGTGATGGCCCGATATAGCGCAGCGGCCAGGTTTCCATCCTGCACACCGGCACTCAGAATTGCGGCCTCCTGTCGGGGAACCCATGTGCTCAGACCCTGGTCGACCGATTTCCCCTGGCGTAATGCCGTGAGCATGTCTTCCAGACAGAACACCACTGGAGGACGTTTCCGACCGTAGCTGGCAATCATGGACTGGAGGGCTTTTTCTACTTTGAGGTTATTGTCGAGCAGAAAGGCCAGGTCTTCATAAAGCGTCAGGCGGTCAGCAGTGGAGAAGGTCTTCTGGGCCAGCCAGCGACCGGCACTTTCATTCAACTTGTCCGACGAGGGAGTTTTTGCGAACAGGATGGTCAGCTTTTCGCGCAACCGGGAAATCATCATGTGTTTTCCTTAGGCAGTAGCGTCAGACTGTCCTCATCCAGCGGGCTGATATAATCTGCGTCTATCGGGTCAACAAGACCCGCGTTGATATACCGCAAAAGATGTTGGCCGCGCGTGATCCCTCCAAGCTCATTGACCCAGTAACTGCGGGCTGCCAGCTTTCCGTTGTGCCGAAATAGCTCCATGAAACGGGCATCGGGACGAATGACCTCAGCAATAACCCGTCTGCCGGTTACTCCCTTGTAGCAATGCTCACATCCGGGTTGATGGCGGAAACAGAGTTGCTCCACCTGGCAGAACCGCGTCAGCAATGTCAGCTGATCCTCATTCAACTGGCTTTTTACCTCTTCCCAGCGTTTCTTGCAGTGAGGGCAGAGTTCCTGAACCAGGCGTTGTGCAATGAGGCCAATCATGACCTGCGGGTCAGCAACCTGTCCCATCGGGATATCCAGGGTATCCGTCAGGCGGTCCAGTATTCCTACCGCATCATTGGCATGTATTGTGGTTTTTACCAGGTGACCCGATTTGGCAGCTGTTTGTGTAGAACGTACTGAGTTAGCATCGCGAATTTCACCCACAACCATGGCATCGGGGTCTAAGCGGAGTGCCGCGGATATAGAGCGCACCCAGGCGCGACTGACGGCTTCTGGATCATTTTTGTCGGCAATAATGGGGGTTTGTACGGCTCCAGGGATAAGGCCTTCAGGTGGATCCTCAAGAGTCATAAGACGCTTACGGTTTCCTGTGGAGTCCAGATACATCGCACTGAAGGTGCGTAGCGTCGTACTTTTCCCGGAACCCGTGGGGCCTGAAAGGGTGATGACCCCTTCAGGTCTCGACAACATGCGCCGAATAAGTGACTGCTGCTCTGGCAAAAAACCCAGCTCATCAAGGGGCGGGGGTGTTTTCCCTTCGTCTGGTAAGATACGCATGACGACATACAGTCCGAACTCTGCCGGTGTATGAGCATAGCGGGCACCGAAAAGTTTAAGGCCCTGCAGAAAGTCTTTGCGTACTCGTCCATCCTGAGCCCTGTTGGGGTTAAAACTCTTTTCCGCCACATCGCACATCGACATCACAATGGTGGATGCCAGCGTCATCCCTTCTTCCTGGTCCAGCTGCGTCACCGTCTCGAGATCACCATGTACGCGAAACTGCACAAGCGTGACATTGTTAATCCCGATCAGCATATGAATATCGCTGGCCCCTTTATCCTTCGCCATGCGGAAGAAGTTAATAATTTTCGCCTGCTGGCTGGAATACTGGAGATGGTCTGCGTGACTGTTCTTAACGCTGTGCTGAAGCTCCATGAGTCGGTCAAGCTGCACTCGCTTAACTTCAAGCTTTGGGTGTGCTTTAAATGCACCGGCGACCTCTGACATAACAGTAAGATCGCTATCGTGGGCTTCTGAAATATACAACACAGGATGTTCCGCACTGGTTTCATCCAGAAAAGTATGGTCAGAAATTTTGCTGGTTCTCATTGGTATTACCCCGCAAAAGAGAGAGACATCAGCGACTGATTCTTGTCGGCCACCACAACCTCATTGAGGGTGACGCGCTTAACGACGTATTCAGTTCCGGGAATACGGTTACCTGTCTGAACCGATACCTGGTTACCATTGCTGAGCGTCAGGACGGCCAGATAACCGGTTCCATTCCCGGTTATTTCCACGATTTGTGGTGGCGTTGTGTCCTGGGCTGTCCCTTTAACTTCTGTTTTATTGTCTTCAGAAGGTGGGGCAGGGTTGAAAGGCTGTGCCAGCGAGCGATCGTAACCGTTCTTCTGAAGTTCATTCAGTGCTTTGGCTCGGGCAAGCTGGGCCTCATACAGTACTGTCTCCGCTTGTATGGATTCGAGCTGTCCCAGGTTTAACGCGCGCCCGGCTTCCGCTCGGGTAAATACCGTTGGGGCGGGGCCATCGACAGGTTCAGCGGGTTTCATTGTCGTTTCCGGCGATGGGGCCGGTGGCAGGTCTGTGACGGGTGCGGCGAATATGCCAGGCGACAGCAGCACCAGGCTCAGTGCCCAGGGGGCTATACGGTGATTAGTTGGCATACAGAAGTCCCTCGATGGTGTACTCCAGACGATTGTTTTTGAGCGTGGTCATAATGCTGGATGCTCTTATTCCGCTGCTGTCAAAACGCGTGGAAGCAAACAGACGATCCGGAGGAATGTCGGTAATGAACGTGAAGCTGAAAGTGCGCCACGGGAGGTTTTGCACGTTACCCTGCGATAATCGGGTACTGGTATCGAGTTCGCTGAGTCGCAAGCGGGCATTGATTCGCTGGGCATAGCTTGTCAGGTGCTGAATTTGCTGATTTCCTGGCAGCAGGGGTTCCGGCTTGCCTGGTGGCGGAAGTTTGACTGGTAAGACAAATGAGGCATCATCTGCGCTACCCGGGATGTTAAATTCTGGTTGAATATCCGGGGCGTAAATTGCCGGCAATCGGGCGGCAAAATCCCCGACCGTTCCTCCACCTGGCAGGGTGTAGTGCAGCGATATTTCTCCGCTAGCGTTACACGTTGCCGTATTAAATATCCATCCAGCTACTGAGATCTGCGCGTCTTTCCATACTGAACTGCATGCACTCAGCATGGAGGGAAGACGAGGCTGCTTTGCCCATGGTTTCAGGTTGTCGGCCGGGGCTTTTGTTTCCAGCTGCCGCGCTTTGAGAGCTGCCTGTGCTGCCGCAACGCGGACCTCCTCCTGATGTTGTTGCCAGACGGGGATCAGTATATACCCGGAAACAGCAAGACCTGCTGCAATGGCCCACATCCACACTACCCGAGGGTTGTGGGTTTTATTTAATCGGGCCCGCCTTAGCCCAACCTTATTATCCGTCAGCGCTGAAAGGGGTTTATCTTCCGTAATCCGATCGGAAAAGAATCCTGCTGGCGCGTATATCGTCCAGCCTTCAGACGGTGTTGCGGAGATTTGCAGGAAATTGGAAACAGCTGTGCGAATGGCATGTTCATCCCCGACAATATCGCCAAAGGGTGACAGCATGCCGTTGCTGACCGCAACAAACCAGTACTGGTCTGCAGATAAAGCAAATACGCCATAGCATGTTCCGGGTAAAGCTGGCAGGACAGTTAATGCCATTGATACAAGTTTACGACGACCCGATTTCAGTACGGCTTTATCGGTGAGTGTCACGGTCCCCAGCAGTGTGCCAAGAGACTGACCATCATCTGTCAGAGATTCCGCCCAGTGTGTCGCGCCGGCTTCTTTCGCACGCAGGCGCATGCCACGGCGCCCACGTACCGGCAGATATTGCCAGTGCAGGCCGGCAACCAGCCAGGCACCTTGGGTCTGTAACGTCCAGGTAGATTGTTGTTTCATGACTTATCCCAGGATGACAGGGGTGATAAGAATGACCAGCATGGTTTTGTTTTTCTCTCCGTCAGCGCCACCGCCCAGCCCGAAGAATCTGAAACTGCCGACACCCTGGCGGTTGGCGGTGTTGTTCAGCGACTGGTAACCACTCAGCACCAGCGTTTGCCCGGATTGCATAATGACGCGCTGCGTGAAGGTCTTCAGACGCGTTTTCATCAGTTCAACGGATGTGCTGTCACTGGTAAAGGTGCGCATAGTCGGGTCATCCGACATGTTGATCGCAAACTGCAGCTGCATTTTCGGGGACTGTGGCATCAGGAACGGCAGTACCGTCATGTTGAAGCCGGTGGTGATAGTCGATTTGGTGATGCTGCTTGAGGAGCCGACATTCGCCGTGTTTTCTGTCGTGACGTTTGAGGCATAGTCCTGCTGCAGGGCAACCTGAATCGGAACGGCTGACAGGTTCGTGGTCATGCTGGAGGCTTCCGTCATGACGCTGACGTTTGCCTGCTCGGAAAGCGCTTTCACAAAGGCTTTTGTGCCAGCACCTTTTCCATCCAGAATAGAAACGCCGCCGTTCAGCGCATCGGAAGCCGCACCGGTGAATGCGTTGGTCAGTGATAACCCGACGCTGCTGCTATTGAAGACCGCGTTCCAGTCAATACCGAACTGATCCTGGGTCCGTTTCTCTACGCTATAGACCTGCACATTGAGCACTACCTGACGGTTGAGCTCTTTATTGCGGTCATCGATATATCGTCCAATCTGTTCCAGAACACGCGGTGTATCGGTGACCGTCAGCACGCCGGCGGAGAGATTCATTCGACCAGTGTCAGGCGTTAACATCGCTTTGATGGTGCTGGAAACGTCCTCATACAGGCTGGACTTGATTTCCATTTCCGTTGACTGGGAGGTGTTAGAGTCACCACTCAGGCCACCACCGCTACTGTCACCAGTGGCGCCCATTGATGACGTTGTGCCGCTGACTGTTTTGGACCCAAAACTGGCTTTACTGTCCATAAACATGACCGGGAACGTGCGGGTATCGAGGTAGAAAATGGCAATGCGTCCATTTTCATACCGTGACGACAACCCCAGTCGAGTCGTGACATTGTCGAGCATCCCGCTCACTTCACCCTGCCAGAATAACCCTTTCAGGACATTGCCCGTGGTGGCCGCAGGAGCTGTGCGAGCCGGTGTATTCCCTAATGAGGCGAGAGGGAGCATCCCGTTTGGGTCAGGTGCCGGGATAGGCCCGCTCATCTGTTCGGTTTTACCGCCAGTTGGGACCATCATGGCCAGCGCATCCGGGGTTACAACAACCGGAATTTTGCAGCGCTTACTGATATACGCGCTGACTTCAGCAAGCGTGATATTTCCTGGGCGATTGATGGCCACCTGGCACGGCGGCAGCATGTTGTGATTACCGGCCTGAGAATTTAATGGATAAGGATTGATCCACTGAGAGGTTAAATCTCGTACTACTGACCCATTCTTCAGGGCTTGCAGATGTTTATCTGCTTGTTTTTCATTTGCGGAGACCTGGTTATCTATCTTGTCTATGCGCTCCAGCGGTGCGCAACCGGACACTAGCAGGCATAGCGCGGCTGCCAGCCCGGTAATGGGTAGGTGTTTTTTCATTGTTGACCTTACGGTGAGGGGAATTAGTTGAGGTACACCAGACTGCCGTCAGCGATATTAGCGGGGACTGTGACCTGCATGTCGTTGCCGGCGCTGTCTATGAGGCGACGTGAAACGACACGTCCCACTAATGCAGAGTGCCGGCTTTGCGCCAGCAGTGCTGACATGAGTCCAGGGGTGTCAGGTTGCCAGACGTATACCCGATTAGCCTGCAGAATGTTGTTCAGATTTGGCACGGATGACCAGCCCAGGGTGCTGTCAGGGATGATGCCTTCCTTTTGTGCCGGATTAAGATAACGCCAGTCGTTAATTTCGTTGAGGTAACTGACGGTCTGAATGGCCCGCTGGCTTAACTCACTGTCCTGTAGCTGCTGGCCTGCTGGATCACTGAGCGGCACATTCACCCAGACCAGAAATCCTGTAAATACAGAAAGTAGCCAGTAGATCATTAGTGGATCTCCTTATCGTCAACAGACACTACGCACTGTGCGCTGCGGGTACCGGCATATAGCGGCACTTTGGCGCTGCCATACAGTGTGAACAGGCTATTCAATGCGGTACGGAAATCACCTTTGAACTGAAGCGGAGCATCTACCCGGTAGTTCACTGGTGTCTGCCAGACGACGGTCCATGTATTCACCCCTGGTGCGATACATTTTTCTGCAGCAGCCCAGTTGAACAGCGCATCTTTAAGCATGCTGCCAGCATCGATACGCCATATTTTGGATGCAGGTACCGTTACAGATACGGGAGATACCTTCGTGACAGGTTTGATTGATGGCGAGACCACAAGGGTATTCTTCTCTGCGGCCCGGGACTGACTGAACGGGTTACGGGGATGGACAGATGCCGTCTGCGTTGCTTCACCAGAGGACGAGCCTGCTGGCTTGCTCATTTCAGGCTGAGGCAGCGGTGAGGTGTTCCCTACAGGGTTGGCAGAGAATGCCGGAGTCCAGTACGCCACTGAAACCTGTTTTTTTGACCAGTCAATCAGCGCTACCCAGCCGTTCTGCTGTAGTAGTTTATTGAGAACATATGGCCATTGGTCGTTAGCCGTGAGGCTAAGCGGGGAGGCGAATTTCCGCTTCAGGTCTGCCGAAATGACCGGTGTCCAGCCAGGCGGAATAATTGCCCGTAACATGGCGTCCAGCTTTACATTACGAGCATGGACGTTGACGACGGTATAAGGCTCAGGGGATCCCAATGATTTTATAGCGGGTAAACCGCGTAGCGTTGCAGAAGATGACGCCGGTGCCGTGGTTGTTTTACTTGCGGCAACAGATGCCAGTATTTGTTTCGGTGGTGAGGCTTGCGGTGTGGTTGTCCGGGAGACCAGTTGCAGGCTTTTCTGCGCCTCGGCAATACGCTGCATCTGGGTGGCTATTTGTCCATCCACGAATTGCCGGGCATCAACGTCAGTCTCTTTTTGATGAGACAGGCTGCAACCGCCCAGTAAAACCGGAAGCAGCATAGAGGTGTGAATGATTTTCATAGGCGATCTTGTCAGTGAAGTGCCGTGGAAAGTGGATGCTGAAGCGGAATTTCAACTCCTGGTTTTCAGCACAGATGGTTTTGTCTGAATGCCTGTATGTCCTCCTCTGCCTCGTCTATCTGAGTTCGTAAAGCGGTTAAATCGCTGAATGCCATTTTCTCCGGCGTTCTGGCGCGTATCCGGCAGGCGCGTTTGAATGCCACAATCGCCGCCGCCCGGCGTATCTGCAATTCACGCAGGTCTCTGTCTGTAATCGTTAAGGTCATGATGTTTACCTCAGTGGTAAGCCTGGTTGCCCGGAATAATGTCGGGGTGCCAGATATCACGTTCCTGTGGATTCCATTCTTCCTCCGGGAGTGATGGGATACCGATATGCAGGGTTCGGATAATGCGATCTTTCGTCAAATTGAGTTCCCCCCTGGCGTATACCACCTGAAAGCCTTCGTTATGGAATGTCGTTTCTGCGTCGAGCTGTTCCTCATCCTTTTTGGAAAATAGAAGCTGGAAGGTAACTGGCTTCACCATATTCCCGATGGGATGAAATGCGCTCTCGGTGCGGGTCAGTTGTAACGCGTGCCTGCGGTTTCCTCTACGTCGGCCCATCAGTTCGGCCGTGATATTTTCAGGAAAACGACAGACAGTGAGCAGCCAGCCAAGCTGGAGGAGCGTATTGAGTGCGGAGCGAAAACGAAAGAAGTCACATTGTTCAGCCGCATAAGCGTGCTCAAGTAGCGTATTGAGTGTGTCGGCTACGTTGGTGGATTTATCCGTTTTTTCCAGTAGTTCACGAAGCGCAGTGAACTCAGAGGCCATTGGCCGGAAGATCGGTTTTTTTCGCGCCATATCCATCCAGTCTGAAAGAAACCGTCGTCGGGCGGTTTCTGAAGAAAAGGGCGTATTCTCTTCAGCGGTGCGCAATGCAATCAGGATGCACCATAGTAAATGTGCAAGGGAATTATCAGCAGGATTCACGTTCATGTCCTTTTAGTCAGTGACACTACCTGATTCGGGCAATGGTGCCTGGATTTTCATCCGCCAGAAGAAAGACGCCAGCACAGGCAAGCCGGTAAAGAGGACAAGGATGTCCATGACGGGACCGGCTCAGGCACCATTGCCGGAATCCGGCCATGGGCATCAGGGTAGTGTGTCAGGATAAAAAACCCCGGCAGAAAGCCGGGGAAGGGGTACTGGCTGCGGGGGGATCAGAATCCCCGCTGGCCGGGCTCAAAAACCAGATTCATCAGGAGTGAAACGCGGGAAACTGGGTGTGTTTCCTGCTCCAGCTTCAGAAGGTATTGATACTGCGAATTGGATAGCCAGGATCTGGACGCCGCTTCGAGCTCATCGCTGGCACTCTGGTTCAGCGTTGGGTCGGGGTGACGTTTCATTAGACCTGTAACTACAGTGGACTGAAGGGGGGCTATCTGCGAGCCATTCATGACAAACCCGCAAAATGCGGAATGACGTCTGATGGTGTCAACCGGCTGTATGGCTAAGTTAGCTTTCAGGAAAAAGTAGCCAGGGAACAGTGGGGAAATACGCTTGCGAGTGCAGATTACTTTGTCGGTACGGCGAGTGGTTTTGATGGTGAGCGGTGTCCATGGAACGATTTGTTGCTCACTGAGCCAGTCGAAGAGATGCTCGCGGTTTTTGCCACCAGTGATGTACTGAGCCAGATACCAGCATTGTCCGTTTAATTCTTCAATGTTCATACGCTCTCGCCCGAACCGATCCCCCTTGGGGTCATTCTGTATTCGGAAGGGGCCGAATACACTGAGCGTTAACGCTGAAACAGTGGCTGTCTCTCTCAGCCCCCTGCAATTCTGACAGCAGTATCGCACAGTCTATTCTTGTGAAGTTGGTGCACTGAACTCTTGGCGGTCGTTCGGTGTACGACAAGCATATTATTTACAGGCGTCCATCAAGTCAAGCATGTTTGATTTGATGGATGTTGATTGCTTTCAGACAATCTCGTGATTCGTATCATGTCCTCTACACAATGAGGTGAAACCACATGGTCCCTAAGCGACTAAAAGCAGCAAGAAAAGCCGCTGGGCTATCACAGAAAAAGCTGGCCGAACTAATTGATGTAGACGGTAGCAACCCTCGTTCCCGTCTCTCAAATTATGAAGTCGGTCGGTTCACGCCTTCTTTTGACGTAATTGTTCGTATCGCAAAGGCGCTGGACTATCCGGAGAGCTATTTTTATACAATAGATGATGATCTTGCGGAAAAGATCCTTCAGTATCACCGGAATAAAAATAGTGATGCCCTTAATCCGTTTTATGATGCTCAAGATGATGCTCGTAAATATAAGTCATCACTAGATGAAGCCAAAAAAATGGTCGAACGCCTTTTGGAATTAATCAATAAAACGGCGAACTAACATCTATCTATACATGTATTCATTAGCTTCTTAGACCAACCTAATATTACCTAAGTTAACCGATTTCATACCTCTTGGCGGACGGTATGGCATGTGAGTAACTCTCAAATATCGGAAAGTATTTTTACATGGATTTTCCTTAATTTACAGACCCCTGCAGGGGTCATTATGTTAAAAACACCTCCCTATATTTAACATTTTAATTGAATGCACAAATAAATATGCGAGCCCCCCATGAAGGAGGGCGGAAGTCTTATTTCCTCTTGCGCTTGGCATCATAGTATTTCTGAGGGAAATCCTCAGGAGCCATTAAAGCCGTATATACACGCGTGTTATAGATATGCCGAACAGTATCGAGCCGGTCTGTATCGAGGTTTTCTCTGATTCTCCGCAATGATAATTTTACGGCATTCTTGGAACATTTTAGAGTGTCAGCAATAGTCTCGCTGTCTGAACCAAATGCATAATGCATCAGCACCTGAAACTGAGACTCTGTAAGTTCTGGAAACATTAGCCGCAACTTCCAGAAGTTTTCAATATTCAACATGATATACCCCTTAACTTATGAAAAAATGTAACGGGGTAATGCTTCAGAATGGCTGCTCTAGGCGGGTTATGCTTCCGTGAGATCCGGCGAACCGCAGCCTTTGTCGGTTCTTAGGCGGTCCAATGGCATCTCGTGGTACATTTGATATTGATTATACAGGCTTTTATTTCCCAAAAAGCGGCAGTGATCCCCCTGTCGGGATCCAGTTGTTGCAAGGGGCTGAAAAAAGGGTAATAATTTCGAGAGATCGCGATTGTTTGTTTTGATGCAGATTCATGTTCAAAAGATACAACTATGTGGCTTACAGCGGCATAGTGCGATGGATGGGCATATCCTGAAATGCTCAAGGGAAAAGGCGCCAGAACACCGGGCCTTGAATGCAAAAACCCCCCGAAATCTGTTCGCATCTTGGCGGAGGAGAGCAGATATCAGGGGGTCATAAAGCAGGCGCTAGCCTGTGAAGGATTATAACGCATGCAATCCAGAAAACAATACCTGCCCGCCATAAGTCCGGGCGGGTGTGACTGACAATACTTCATCATTTTACTTCCAGGTAAAAAACCCGAACCCTGAATTCACACCTCGTGAAGGGAAGAAGACGCTTCCGTTTTGCCACAAGCTCATGAGAAAGGCTGAAGGCTTTACATCGCGTTTTGACTTCGCTATTCACGTCGCCTTCCTGCGTTCGCAGGGTAAGCGTCACCGAATGCCTCCATTGCTACGGCGGCGGGCAATCGACGCTCTGCTGCAGGGCTTGTGTTTCCATTATGATCCGCTGGCCAATCGCGTTCAGCGCTCAATTACCAATCTGGCCATTGAATGCGGGCTGGCGACAGAGTCCAAAAGTGGAAATCTGGCCATCACGCGTGCTACCCGCGCTCTCAAGTTTATGGCTGAACTCAGTCTGATTACCTATCAGACTGAATATGACCCGCAAATTGGCTGCAATATTCCGACTGATATCACGTTCACGCCGGCTATGTTTTCTGCGCTGGAGGTTTCTGATGTCTCTGTTGCAGCTGCACGCCGGAGCCGTGTGGAATGGGAAAACAAACAGCGTGAAAAGCAACAACTTCCACGGCTGGGCATGGATGAGTTGATTGCTAAGGCCTGGCGCTTTGTCCGGGAGCGTTTTCGGAGTTATCAGACAGAACGTAAGGCTCATGGCCAGAAGCGCGCCCGTGCGCGCAGAGACGTAGACCGTACCCGTAAGGATATCGTTACCCTTGTGAAACAACAGCTCACGCGTGAGTACGCCTCTGGCCGTTTTGTCGGTGGCCAGGAAGCCCTCAAGCGGGAACTTGAGCGTCGGGTGAAAGAACGAATGATGATGTCCCGGGGAAACAATTACACCAGACTGGCACCAATACCCACCTGACTATCCTTTATCAGCATCCGGTTGGCTCCGGAGGATTCTGCACGTCCTCAGTCGGGATTTGTTCATTATCTGTACATTCAGGCGTTTCACATAACGGCATCATACCAACCGATGGGTGTAACCGGGCCGAAAATTATGCTGCTGTGGCCAATTCTGTTCCCGCTATTTAGTTATTCACATTTAACTGCAAGGGAGCTCCCCATAAACCACCAATCGAAATGTTTTTAAAGCGCCAGGCGTAGAACTTTCAAGGTGCGTGGTTCCCTTTAAAAACCTGCTCTGTACTTCATTTAAAGAACTTATTTATTACTCATATAAAGAAATAACCTGTTCGCCGTCTGCCCTGTGGACAGACTCATATAATGACCGCCCTTGCAGCGACCGTTCCGGCCGCGCCGGTTCGGAAAGGATCAAGTTACCTCCCACCGCAAGCGGCGGGCCCCTCAACAGCACACCTAGTTACAACATGCATATATATGCCTAATACAGCCCTCTGCACATCATCAACATCTGAGACCAGCCTCACCACTGAAAAGCCGCGCCGCCCCGGGCCGAAGGCCTAGAACTGTGCCACTTTTAATGATGGGTGATGTAACTAAGACAGTGCCATATTTGCTGCTCGATCGAGGAACACGCTCGTAAGCGCCCCTATGGGCCGCTAACGCGGAGATACGCCACAACTGCGGCTACGCCTTGTCGTGACCACTCCGACCGCGTACAAAAGCTTCTGTATCGCGAAAAGCTGGTTATGGCTTAACAGGAAGGGGGGGGTGAACTATCGTTCTTACCGACACTTAGGTATTTGAATACCGTGATTAACTCACTTCTGAGCTGGAACAGAAGAACCCCGCGCAATACTGCGCGGTCGTATCGCTTCGCTTCCATGCGCTACGCGCATCAAAAACGGATTGAGTTGCCTGGTGTTTAGATAACTATGCGAGATAGGTCTGAATTGGATTCATTACCCGGTACAATGGATATCCACTATACCGGGTAACTCACAGTTTTGGATTCCGCTTGAGGATGTTCAGAACGTAATCACCGTTCTCTTTCTCGACTGAGTATTCGAGAAATCCAATGTCCTTCAGCTGCTGAAGAGCTTTTTTGACTGTGGCATTCTGATTGCCAAGATGTGAAGTTAACTGGAGGCGTTTGCGCAGACGATCGAAACCTATCCGATAAAATGTCGCCGGTAGTTCTGCAAGATACAGATACAGCGCCTGGGCAGACTCTTTACGCGATAGCTTCTGCAGTGACTTAAGGTACAGCCTGGTTTTGCCGTCTACCCGGTACAGTGTATTCAACTTGGCGTTAGGTTTGATGATGATAGTGCCGGTCGAGCTGTCGTAGTACGTGGATTCTACCAGGTGCATGTTTATCGTAATGTGATCGTCTGTACCGGGTATTTTCTTTATGAAACTGATGTTTGTCCTCGCAATGCGCGTCAATGAAGCGTCAAAACGGTCTTTAAGCTGCCGGTCAATACGCTTGCTCTCGATGCCGCAGTACTTTGCGTACTCGGGGAAATTAAGCTCCAGCTGGCCATCGTGGCTCAGTTTCTTGTTCGATAATGCATAGACAATGCCTACCCAGACCTTGAAATCGGTATCCATGTCCAGCCGCGGCCCGTAGATCTGAATCTGGTTATAGCCTTCACCCTCTACAATGGATAATCTTGATAGCGACTCTGTGGCGTCTATGCTGTGGCTCTTTCTTCCACCCTTTTCAGTGGATTTCAGCGTTGGGACAAACACGCCAAGACGCAGAAGAACCTTCGGTTGGATGGTCTGCCGTAGTGTAGGATGTAGGTGAATAACTTCCCCAGTATCCTTACTGGTCTCTTCTATAACTAAAGATAACTCGTTGTTATGTATTGGTATATTAGTTATCAGGCAGTTGTGGACAATCCATGAATGCTACCCGGTACAATGTATTTGTAACCCTTTATAGTGTATCCAAAGCGCCTGAAAGGCACGCCAGTAGGGGCCTGTAGCGATCTTTATTCCTTATTGATCTGATTGTGATCCTTATTTGATCTTTATTATTATTCTATCCGGTGGATAACTTAATAGTGGTCAGTTTGTAGATCAGAAATTTTTGATGGACGTTGCCTGTGCTCATGACTGTGACCCCGCGCTGTGGTCGTTCCAGGTCTACAGTCGCATAAACAATATCGTTTCGCTTGCGCCTGCCTGATAAAGGAACCTTGCATGCATTTTTATGTGGATGAAACCGGTCATACCGGTCCGAATCTTTTTGACCGCACCCAGCCCGTGCTTTCCTCACCGGATGACCTGGACAAGGTTGCCGAAGCAGATCTTGCTGCCTTGCGTAAATTCGACCAGGTGTTTGATCAGGGACTGACGTTGTCATAAGCCGTATGGCAAGCCCGCAAAATTTTGGCCGCTTCCCGCTTACAACCCCATATTGTTGCATATATAACGATTTGGGTTATATTTATTTCCGGGATTCATGCTGTTTATGAACAGTACCCTCGCGAATTTCTCCATCAACGGATGTTCTGGTTTGATTGATTTTTGTGTCTGAAGGGTATTTCTGCCTGTGTCTGAGGTGCACAGGCTTTTTTTTTAAACGCTCGGGAATTTCCAGGAAGGCTACCGTCAGTGACATTACTTCAGGTGGCGCCGACATCCCCACGTATTGCGGCCCGGGAAGAACTCGCCCGGGGACTGGTGCGTTATGGAGAAATCACGTTCACGATGCACCACCTGCTGGCATGGCAGGACAATATCACTGCCGGTCAGGGCTGGAGCGTGGTCTGCGGAGAGGTGACTCCGGGGGCTGAACGGCAGGTGAAACCCCAGTTATTGGTGTATTTCTGATGACCCGGAAACGAAAAGTGTTGATACCGATGTGGTGGGTGGTTGGTGCCTGTACTGTCATTGCCTGTATGGCATGTCTGGCTCTGACACTGATGATGTTCTGTGTGGTATTGATGTCGTAAGCGTAAGACAAAAGCTCGGGAATTTCCAGGAAGGCTGCGGTCAGTGCTGCGCACTGACGCGCTATCAGGTCACCACCTCAGTTACGTACACTACCATACCGGGTAACATGTGTCTGACGCGTTTCCGGGGGGGGGCGGTTCACCAGCCACGACTTTCGCCCGCTTGCCTCCGGGAACGCGTCTGACCCCTTATCTTTCCCTGAGCCTGCTTTATCTCTGTGCCAACCCGGCTTCATCAATTCACTTTTCCAGGTCCTTTTCACTCCGGATATGTTACACATTAAATTACCACCCGTGACACCGTAACCCTATACCAACAAATTACATGTTGTAGTGGATCACAAAATCAGGACACCGGGATAACCTGTTTCCACTTTTCTTCATGTAAGCAAGGCGGTAAAGGGGTCTGACGCTCAGTGGAACGAAAACTCACGTTAAGGGATTTTTGTAATGAGATTGTTACAAAGGATCCGCAGGGGGTCCTTTTGGGGGCTTCCATCACACCACCAGTTGCCGTAGAGATATTTTTTCCCTGTATGAAGTCCTTTGAGTACTGATCATAACCCTCTCGGCTACTGTAGTTAAAACCAATCTGTGAAGGGACATCCTTACAGGCATCTGGTTTGTCCCTGGACAGTGCGTTGATTTTTAGGACCGCCTGGAAAACGGAATCTATGGTCACTCCCGTTTTTGCAAGCCCGGACTCAATGTATAAACCTGGACGGACAGTTACCAGTGCTCAATCAGTGAGGCACCTATCTCGGCGATCTGCCTGTTTCGTTCATCCATAGTAGCCTGGCTGCCTGCTGTGTAGATAACTACAATACGGGAAGGCTTTCTGTCAGGCCCCAGTACTGCGATGATACCGCGAGACCCACGCTCACCGGCACCAGATTTATCAGCAATAAACCAGCCAGTCGGAAGTGCCGAGCGCAGAAGCGGTCCTGCAACTTTATCCGCTTCCATCCAGTTTATTAACTGTTGCCGGGAGGCTGGAGTAAGTAGTGTCCCAGTTAATAGTTTGCGCAACGTTGCTGCTATAGCTGCAGGCATCGTTGTGTCACGCTCGTCGTCCGGTATGGCTTCATTCAGCTCCGGTTCCCAACGATCGAGACGGGTTACATGATCACCCATATTGTGCAAAAAAGCGGTTAGCTCCTTCGGTCCTCCGATCGTTTTCAGAAGTAAATTGCCCGCAGTGTTATCACTCATGGTTATGGCTGCACTGCATAATTCTTTTACTGTCATACCATCTGAAAGATGCTTTTCAGTGACCGGTGAATACTCAACCAGGTCATTCTGAGAATAGCGTATGCGGCGACTGAGCTGCTCTTGCCCGGCGTCAACACGTGATAATACCGCACCACATAGCAGTACTTTAAAAGTGCTCATCATAGGAAAACGCTCTTCGGAGCGATAACTCTCAAGGATCTTACCGCTGTTGAGATCCAGTTCGATGTAACCCACTCTTGCACCAAGCTTACCTTCAGCATCCTTTACTTTCACCAGCGTTTCTGGGGTGGCAAAAGCAGGGAAGCAAAATACTGCAAACAGGGGTGATGCTTCCAATTAGTAGAACATGTATTTTTCAATGAAGGCCCCGATAA
>NZ_VATL01000035.1:0-8689 GCF_005781065.1 Escherichia sp. E1130 | reverse complement strand
GGAGGTAGTCCATAGATGTAGTAGGTGGCTTCAGAGATACCGGCCTCCCGGCAGACATCTTTAACGGTTCGTCCGGCTTCAACTGACTTAATCACAGCGATGATCTGATGCTCAGTAAAACGGGCTTTACGCATAGCGATCTCCTTCGTTGGCAGATTGATTATGCCGGATGATCTCTAAATATGAATGGCACGATTATGCGGGATACTTACACAAATGGTCAGGGTTGAGCTCGAGTGCCAGCGCGACTTCTCTGACATCACGCTGGTATTTAACCACCTGTTCGATAGCTTCAAGCTTGAACTCCGGGGAAAAGGTACGTTTAGTCCGACGAGTTTTGATCATGCATCACCTCATTTTCACTGTTTTAACATTAACAGGATTTCGAGGTGTCCTGAATTACCAATCCACTACAGCCTGAGCGGGTCCGTTTCCTTATCATACTAAAAATGTCATCCTTCAGATGGGTTCGAGTGCTGCTCCTTCAGCAAAAGTGACGATAAGTCGCTCCTTATCGTTTATTTACAAAAGTGCCGTTTATCGAAAGACAGTCATGATAAGCAGCCGGTATAGATCAATACCGGCTGGTTCGAGGGTGCAACAACACCATTACTTTCCTTTAAAGAAGGCCAAAAACTTATTGACCCACAATGCTCTTTAACTCCCGGCGAACACCGGGCTAGTGCCGCATGATGCTATGTTTTTTAGAAAATTTCTCAATGCTCTTTTTCATTTTCATATCAGCTTTATCAACGGTTATTTTTTCCACATCTTTAAACAGAACAGGGGTATGCGCTTGCCATTCAATATATTCCGCTGGAGCGCGACCTTCAGCAAGGGCCTTGTACTGCTGAGAATTTAAACCTGACAGAATAGGATTTAGATTTTCCCGGGAGGCAACAAGATGCGTTATCCCGGTATTACCAGACGTCTGGCTATCTCCATACAGTACTAAAGAATCCCTTGGCGTATAAGTGACATAATCTTTAAGGTCATCGCTTAAAGTCATAATCCCCTGACCATAATTTTTTGCCTGTGATGACTGAGTTTCTCCGATAGATAATGAACCGTAGACAGGTCGACCAGAAAGGCTCCCATTCCCTTTGATTCTATCATTAAAATCACTGAAGGCCTCCCCTCCGGATTTGTAAATATCCAGTTCTGTCGCATCCCTTTTTTCAAAATACCCACCATCAGGTCTGGAATTTGTCTGCCATCCATTTAATAAACGCCCCCCCTTCATTTTAGAAAGATTAGAAGGAAAGAAATTCAAATTTAACTCCCCAGAGGCAAGAGAATCATACAATTTAACATACATCTCGCCCAACTGCTCCCCGTTAAGTGAGCGGCCAGTTAATTTTTCTAGATTAGCTAAGGCTTTTTCTTTATCCGTCTGAAATCGCTCAACAATCCCATTTTTCATTTCCTCTAAAAAATATAGTTCAGTCTCTTTTTCTGAACCATCATAGCAATTTTCATTAAGTCTCAAGGAATTTAACCCTGTTATTTCAGTAAAATTCACCGGATTATTTTTACAAAATCGAAACAAATTTTGCCCATCCACCGTTCCTGCCGGATCCGCACTCAGCCAGCGCCCCACCCACGGCTGGTAATACCGGTACCCATAGTAGTACAGCCCCGTCGCATCCCGCTCCTTTCCCGAGTAACGGATGGTCTTGTAATCCGCCTGCAGCTGACTGCGCGCTGCCCACACTGCCGTACCACCGTACGGGTAGTACTCTTCCATACTGATGACCTGTCCGTCACCGTCCAGCTCCAGCTGGCCACTGCCAATCTGATTATCGTAGCTCCAGCGCAACTGGTCATTGATGATGTTTTCAGGTTTTCCGCTCTCCCAGTGCAGCACACGCACCTGTGCCCGGCCCGCCTCACCCACCGTCATGACCTGCAGGCTCTCCGTTTCCGTGTCGCCCGTTTTTATGCTGCGCAGCTCAAGCCCCGACAGGTACAGCACCCGCTGCGTCTGAGTACTGCTACCGGTTGACTGTACACTGACCTTCAGGATGCGCTGACTGCCGCCGTCATAGCGGTAGCTCTCCCGGTCATCCGCGTTCCCATCCCGCACCACCGGCGATACTGTCAGCAGCTCATTACGCGGTGTCCAGGTAAGATGCTGTCCCGGTTGCAACGCCTTCTGCTGCCCGCCCGCCGTGAACAGCGCCTCCACCTCTGCCGGGTTTTCTGTCAGGACGCTCAGCACGCCCCGGTTGCTACGGGCGCTTATCGTGATTTTTGTGGTGTAGCTGTTACCGGTGGCCAGTGCATTGTGGCTGATTTGAGTCAGGTTACCGCCGGTATCATAAGTGTAAGTGCGGGAGTAGTTCGTAAAGGCGGAGCTGTCTGTGGAAAGGGGAACGGTGACAGGCGGCATGTTGCTGCCCTGCTGACCGGCATTAGCCATCTCGCGTCCGGTGGCGCTGACCAGCTGGTACAGACTGTCGTAGGTGTAGATATTCTCCGGGACCACTTTCTGATTGTGCCAGAAGCGGGTCTCTTCTGCGTCGTTAGTGACTTTAAGCACGTTACCCACAGGGTCGTACTCATAGCGCAGGTCCTGGAGGACCTTCTGCCCCGACTGATACCCGGCAAGCCGTTCCGTTTTAATCCGGCACAAACGCTGTGTCTCAGGCTCATACGCGTATGTGGTCACCACGCCGTTGCCGTGCTCCTCGCGTAGTTTCTGTCCGGCGGCGGAGTATGTCAGGGATTTCACAATGACCTGTTCCGTACCGCCCTTCAGGGTCAGCCAGCTGCCTGACAGCAGACCTGCCACGTCGTACGCTACCCGCTGCATATTACCCTTCGCGTCAGTGGTCGTCAGCACCACCCCGGAGGCATCCGCTGTCGACAGGGTGGTATATCCCTCGAGCTCACCGGCAAGCTGGTCGTTCCACGAAGAAGCATCAGTACCCTGCCAGTCAGCCGCGGTGCCAGGGTTGTCCGTGTACTTCAGCAGGCGGCGGGTGACGGAGAGTGATACCCCGGTCAGCGCCATGCTGTCCGTTTGCGCCAGTCCGGCTGTGTCGTAGTGACTGACACGCATACCGGCCAGGTTTAGGAACTTCTCTGCGTCACCGTTACCGGCATACACGAAGCGCTCCGTGATGCGGGCGGCTTCGCCAGTGACCTGCTCCGTAATGCTCACCGGCCGGCCAGACAGGTCCTTACCTTCATACTGCCAGGTACGGGTCACTGCCCGGCTTCGGTCGTCCGTACCGTCACGGGTGGAACTGATGTTGCTGACCACCAAACACGGTCGGCCTGCCGCATCATTCAGGCTGACAGTGGTGCCGTTATCCACACCCTCTGTACGCAGGGCTCCACCGGGCATATTTCTGATATAGCTGAAGTTCGCCCGTCTGGCCTCATGCAGGCGCGGGTCAGCGCTCTGCGTCAGAAAGCCGCGGGCGTCGTATTGATGGCGGGTGATGCGCACACGGGTACCATCTGGCGAGCCGGGATGACGGTAGTACGCTATATCGCGTATAGTATGGTCGCGATTGTCTAGTATTTTGACCGTCGGAGTGTTACAGAACAATGATGTGTTCATGGTGTTCTCCTGTAGCGATATGTAATACCTCAGAGATTTACTGGTAATATCTGCATACCGGTTACCACATTCACCAACTTTCTCGCCCCGAACACCGGGTGGTACTGGTGAACGGGTCGGAAACTGTACGGGTCACCAGTATCCGGGCGGGGGCCCGGGCATTAGCATCTGCCGGGGGGGCAACAGGGCAAGACCACAGTGCGAAGAAATTACCGCAGGAGTATTTGCATGCAGAAGCGAAGAACTTAATGGCATCAGTAGGGCATCCCTGTGACATATAAGTGAATATTCGAAAGTGGCATATTTCTGCACCAGGCACAAGCTATGATTCACTCACGAAACGGCTAATACAACGGCTATAATATCGATGTACCCTGTGCGTTTCAGGGGGTCGTTACAACACTCGGACATGCGTTGCTCACAGTTACTTTTGCCAGTGAATCCTCTTTTGTCAAACGCCACCTCTGGTAGAGCTTAATCATCTTATCGCATGTGCACTGGCAATATCGCCAGTTCTGACCAGTGCCGAGTGCATGATGATTTGATCCTACCCACGTAATATGGACACAGGCCTAAGCGAGGTTCTGGTTTTCAAATTTTTCCGGACTGAGACCACCACACCAACTGTGCCGTCGCCACCGATTGTAATCACATTCGATATAATTAAACACTGTTGCCCGCATTATTTCCCGGCTGATAAAGTGTTCTCCGTGGAGACATTCCACTTTCAGCGAATGAAAGAAGCTTTCCACGCAGGCATTATCGTAGCAGCAGCCCTTTGCGCTCATACTGCCACGAAGAGTATGCCGCTTCAGCAGCGCCTGATAATCTGCTGAACAGTACTGACCTCCACGGTCCGTGTGAACGATAACGTTCCGGGGTCTCTTACGCCGCCACAGCGCCATCTGCAGGGCAATGACCACTGCCAGATACAGCCAGCCTTCATCTGTACGTAGTAGAGTAAGAGGCAGGGCGTAGTTGGACTATTTCCCTGCCTCTCCTCCCCGAACCGGACGTGCACCTTTCAGCGCATCCGGCTCTCCGTTTAAACGCTGGCGAACGCCATTGACACTTCAGTGTAGCGCGATGTATCCGTGTTTCTGGCTTTCGTCCTCAGATAAGGGTTACCTTCAGGCAGACGCCAGCGGAACAGCTTCTTGCCTTGCCCGACCAGCCGGTACAGGATTTCACCGCTGAGCTTACCGTGGTTGGTTTTTCCAAATAAAACCCATGTTTTGCTCTGACCCGGTTTCGGTGATTTACACCACCACCTCATCAGGGAAGCGATACCTGTACGATACTTGCGGGCCAGCCAGTGAGCCAGCTTCCAGAACACTACGCGGTCGATATAACTGAATACTTTGGCCTTAAAATCAACGAATTGATAGAACGCGGCCCAGCCTTTCAGTTTCCGGTTGAGTATCTCAACCATATCGATTTTGCTTTCACTGTAATTACCTGATAACAAAGCCGTCAGCGATGCAGCGAAGTTTCTGGCTTTCTCCTGCGGGATCGTCGAGACCACCCGCATATCGCCATAACGACTGCGTTTGCGGATGATCCGGTGACCCAGAAAGATAAAGCCGTCGTTAACATGGGGGATTCTGCTCTTGTCCATGTTCAGCCTGAGTTTCAGGCTGTCTTCAAGCACACTACGACACTCTTCCCTGATGGCTTCGGCTTGTGCTTTGTTACCCTTGACGATAAGCACGAAGTCATCGGCATACCGGCAGTACGCCACAGCAGGTTTCCATTGCCAGTTTTCTCTGACAGCGGTACTTCGGCCTCGCTGGATACTGTGATTCCAGTACCAGCGATCCTTTCGGGCTTTCCCGCTCAGGTAGCGTTTATGCAGATACTGATCGAACTCATTGAGCATGATATTCGACAGCAATGGCGATATTACACCACCCTGCGGTACGCCTTCACTTGCCGCCCGAAAGAGACCGACATCAATATGCCCGGCCTTGATGGTTTTCCACAGCAGAGCCATGAAACGAGTGTCGCTGATCCTGCGGCGTACTGCCTTCATCAGCAACCGATGGTGTACAGTGTCGAAGTAGCTGGACAGGTCGCCTTCAATTACCCAGCGGCCCCGTGTTTCACCGCAGTCGGTGAGCTGCAATTTCACCGTGCGGATCGCATGGTGGACACTGCGTTCAGGCCGGAAGCCATATGAGAGTGTATGAAAATCACTTTCCCATATCGGCTCCATCGCCATCAGCATGGCCCGCTGAACAATACGATCACGCAACGCCGGGATACCCAGAGGTCGCAGCTTGCCGTTGCTTTTCGGGATATAAACCCGTCTGACGGGCAAGGGCTGGTAGTGACCTGAGAGTAATTCATCCCTGAGGATTTGCAGCTCAGCAGCCAGTCTGGCCTGTAGCTTTGTTTTGTTCACGCCATCAACGCCGGGGGTATGCGCCCCCTTTGATGAAATCGTGATCCGCGCCGCTTCAGCCAGCCATTCTGGTTGTGTTATCAGACGCAGCAGCCGTTCAATCCGTCGGGACGGATCGGTGGCTGCCCATGTGGCAAGCTTGCGTTGCATTTCGCTGATTATCAAAGGTCTTCACCTCATTAGGTCAGTTAATTCACGTCGCAAACACATTTAAACTGCTCCCCTTCGCCATGTAATGGGCTTTCCCCATCGCGGACTACTACGGAAGCTCCGCCAGTCAGCGCGTCATCGGGGCCATGCCCCCTTAACATCCGTCGCTGACCTTCCCCGGTTCACCTGTCTGGACTCAGACATACTGAGGAGGCTGCCCGTCGCACTCTTTACCCTTGCTTGCCGCAAGTTGGCAGAAGTCAGCAACCCGAGCGTGATGGGCACTGCTGTCCCGGTGTTTTGCATACTTGTCAAAACACCTTTGACCGGCAGTGCATACATATCACTGCCAGTTCCTTCTGCACGGCCTGTCAGATCACATTGGCCGTGGTGACGTTTTCAACCCACAGAGGCGAATTAACGGGTTCATGTTCTTCAGCCTTTCAGCACTCAACCTTGGGGAGCATCTCGGCTTAGTGATCTCGCCTCAATCCCCGTTGTCAGCGGGTTACATCACCCTGCAGGCATGCCGCAGGTCACTGCCGCTCAGGTTCTCCACCGTCACACCCGGTGGGATTGTTGGGTTTCTCGTCATGAGTTACCGTTTCAATATTCCAGACAGACTCATGGTTCATTTGAGCCTCCATGCTCGCCCTGAACTCCGGGCACACAGTACGTGATGTCTCCCACCCACTTCTGGTTCGGGCCACTGGCGTAAAAATCCTGCTCCAGCAGATTTTCTGACACAGGCAGGCCATGTGCGCGGTAACTGACCGGGCTGAACTTCCGGGAGACCTTTGCCCTCAGCCCCTGACGGCGCAGGCTTGCCGCCACGGTTTTGACGTTAAAGTGGTAACCCTGAGCACGCAGTTCATCCGTCAGGCGTGGTGCACCGTAACGCTGTTTTGACCGGGTAAAAGCCGTGAGGACAACGCTGTCGCAGTGCTGACGGAACTGCTGACGTGTGCTTATCATTGTCCGCCGCTGACACCACGTATACCAGCCGCTGCGGGCCACCCGAGTACGCGGCACATTGCCTTGATGCTGAACTCAGCCTGATGTTTTTCAATAAAGACATACTTCATTTCAGGCGCTTCGCGAAGTATGTCGCGGCCTTTTGGAGGATGGCCAGTTCCTCTGCCTGCTCCGCCAGTTGCCGCTTCAGGCGGGCATTTTCAGCGGCCAGTTCGCTTTCACGCTCAGACGAGGTCATCTGTTGCTGCAGTTTGCTGCGCCACGCATAGAGCTGAGATTCATACAGGCTGAGTTCACGGGCTGCGGCAGCAATACCGATGCGTTCAGCAAGCTTCAGGGCTTCACTGCGAAATTCAGGCGAATGCTGTTTACGGGATTTTTTGCTGGTTGATACTGTTTTTGTCATGTGAGTCACCTCTGACTGAGTGTTTACTCACTTAGCCGCGTGTCCACTATTGCTGGGTAAGATCAATTATGGCAATACCTACCGGGTAACTGTGTCCCATCACATCCTGTTGCGGGGCACCTTCAACGCGGCCGGTTAACTGGTACCCCATAAGAAATACACGCTATTCATGTGCAGCGGTACCTTATTACTGCTTGTACACCTTACCTGAATAAATGTTTTTAACGGGTTTTACTCCCGGAGTATTAATCTTTGACAGCACGACCAACTTCCAGCTAGGTAATTTCTTTCCTGCCCCGGAATTATTGTTCACCGATCTGATACCGTCAACCTGAAGAAGAGTGCCCGGAGCGATAAGAAGGTGATCGTTTAAAGTACTGCTGAACGCCTCCCGTTTCTTCACCGACTCATCAATCATGAATGCAACCATTTCGTTGCCAGACGCACTTTCCTCTCCACTTTCTCCTTTTGCCCAGTTTATCCAGCCCAGCATAGAAGGAGGATATGAAAAGAGAGACATATACCCTTTATCCATGACAATATTCTCTACTACTATCTCCCCACCATAGATATTTTTCGCAGTCATAATCACCCTATAGCCAACGACAGGCATTTCTGGTAGATAGGGAAATAGTAATTCAAATTCTCTCTTATCCTCCTCAGCAACACTAGTGTCGTTGTCATCACCACCTGACAAGCCAATCCCCCGAAGTAGGTTATTGATTCTTTTATAGGTCCCAGAACTGGCGTCAGCATAATCTTTCAAGACGGAATCATAATCAGTGGCTCTGGGATTCTCTTTGTCAAATTTCATCTGTGCCACACTACTTCTATCAGCGGCAGCTTTATTATTTTTCTCATAATCTTTCTTCATTTGAGCTCTTGCATCTTTCGCTGAAGGATTATTATTGAGAAGCGCTAAAAGCCTGTCCGCACGTAAGACCCAGCGAGGCGGCGATTGCAAACTGCCAGAGGAACTAGCTTGCAAACTAGCTGAGGATCGAGGTGGCGATTGCAAACTGCCAGAGGAACTAGCTTGCAAACTAGCTGAGGATCGAGGTGGTGGCGGGGGGGGAGAACCATCTGCAGAAGTCTCCGCGTGAGGTAATGCGTTTCGCTTCATTAACCCTCCATCATCAAAATATGACCCGGGGTTATTTCCACAGAAGCGGAACAGATTCAC
>NZ_VATL01000034.1:0-76668 GCF_005781065.1 Escherichia sp. E1130 | reverse complement strand
ACGCTATTCAGGACGGGTCAGAGGCAACAAAAGCGGCTGAGAAACACAAAAAAGCGGCGTCAGAAATCAGCTTTAAGTTCGCGTTCCAGTTTATCGCGACAGAAATGATAGTGCTGGGAAATACGGCATCACCGGGGACTATCCCGAAACGACTGGAGCATCTGTGGGGTGCTCTGGAAGCAGTGTTCATAACAAAACGCCCCCGACCATCAAGGCCGAGGGCAGTTAAGATATCAAAAACCCGTTATCCGGTGAAACGCAGCACTGCTCCGCTTAAGTGAACGGCATTGCGCATCAGCGGGCTTTAATGTCACAGGGAGTCGCGACTCCGTTGCGTATCCTTTTTTGTCTCCTCACCGTCTGGGCGGTGTACTGATGAGACTTCTAATTTCCTGTTTTTGTTGGTGTTGTGATAACACCATCCAATCATGATTGGCTGGCGTCCCTGTAACTAGATATCTATTTGATTGAATTTTCTAGATAACTGTTGTTTCTGACTTTATCTTTGGTTCTATAAAGGAACCTTAAATCGTAACGGCATGAACCCCTGAAAATAGCCCGTTGGCAAACTGTATCAAAAAATATCAAACCTCTTGGTTCAACTTCCTGATGTCATCTGAACTCATTTCATTGGTCTTCCTTTAACATGTCGATTACGTTAGCTACATACATTAAGTCTTCCGCCTGTTGGAGATTGTTATGAAAAACTGGTCAGTTGAGCATACGAGAGAGGTGAAGAAGTGGCTGGATATAGATACATATCGAGGATTCGAAGAGCTTCCGCTTATACACCTCTACCATGAATTGCTGGCAAGGACATTGTTCTTCAAACCATATCATGAAGAATTTGAAGCAGAAGCGGTCAGACTTTACATTGAGCGGATTTTCATCGGAAAACCGTTTCTTATTACAGAACAACATCTTGGATACCTCACAAGAGAAGATACCCTTTACCAGCCACCTCACTTCTATCTGACAACAACTGAAAGACTGGCGCAACTCAGTATTGTGGGGCTGCGAAATTCACTTTTCTTCTGGGAGGGAGGGGATGAGTACTCGGTTAACCGTGAACTCCTCGATAGCCCTGTTTCAGAAGCTCTCCCCAAGTTGTTCAGGGATACTGTCATGGTCGAAATCGATCTTGCAAACGGGACAGATGAAGAGATCGCTGAATCACTCAAAGCTGCGCTACCTCAATGGCGTAAAGTACGGGGCATCGAAGCCGATACATCTGATTCGATCAGGTTTGGCTATGGCACCATCAAGAAAATCATCAATTACAGACTCATTCCTATGATTGACATCCTGGTATGGTCAAAATTGCATAAAGTACGTATATCAGAAGACCGCCTTTCCCGCCTGTTGTATACAGATGACGATGATGAGATCAACACTCGCCTGAACCACCAAATCAGGGATACGGACAAACCACTTGCTTTGAAGGCGGCGAGTATACCTTTTATTCGCCAGTTTCATCTGTTCATCAACAAGAACAGCCA
Organism: Escherichia sp. E1130; assembly: GCF_005781065.1. NCBI lineage: Bacteria > Pseudomonadati > Pseudomonadota > Gammaproteobacteria > Enterobacterales > Enterobacteriaceae > Escherichia > Escherichia sp. E1130. The sequence continues at coordinate 75,169 of NZ_VATL01000034.1, read as the reverse complement.
TTTGAAAAAGATCAGAGTTTCAGAGGTGATGAAAATCTCAGATTCTGACTAAGGCTAACCTCTATTAGCTCTGGCGTTCTCAGCTTCTGTCTCTTTCTTGCTGATTCATTCGTATAGTCATTTCCATCAAAACGACACAAGAGGAAGCGACTATGAATCAGCACAATACCCGCCTTATTCGTTTACCAGAGGTTCTCAATCGAACCGGTTATGGTAAAGCCTGGATCTATCACCTAATCAGCAAAGGATGTTTCCCATCACCAGTAAAAATTGGATCTCGTGCAGTTGCTTTCATTGAAAGTGAAGTGGAAGAGTGGATTCAATCAACTATCGAGAATTCAAGAAAGCATGTTGCTTAAGAGGAATGTTGCTACATCGATCTTTTAACTTTTAATAATGTTAAGGAAATAAATTTAGAGACCTTATAAGTTCACTGACTGAGTTTCAAAAAAAACGAGGTTTTGTAAAGTTTCAATCTAAAAAATTACTATATTTAACGTAATTCTTTACCTTTTTTCTGGCAGAGCTTTTGCTATAAGGTTTAGAGATGGTTTTCTTAATATCGGGTATGGATACATATTACTAGCCGTACCTGTTTCTTTCACGTGAAAGAAATTTTTTTAAATAATTAAATTGACTATAAAAAAAGCCGAATATGACAAAAAAATTTGCAAAATTTAAATTGATAAAATAAAGATAAGCCGTAGTGATTACTAAATGTAAAGTTTTCGGAGGGTTGATAATTATTTATGTCATATAAAATTAAAAAATTTGTGATGAGTAATGGTGAAAGAGGGTGTTTGATTCTCGATAAGGAGACACAATTACCAGTTTACTATCAAAACCTTTATCTCACAACAAATGTTAGGAACAGAAGTGCGACAGCATCAACGCTAGAAATAGTCGCAACAAACCTACTTATACTAAGCAATTTCCTAAAAAGCAGGAACATAAATATCATTGATAGGATTGAAACCAAGGGGTTCTTAAATGTAGCTGAAGTAGATGATTTGATAAGGTATGCAAGGCAGAGATTCGATAAGCAAAAGATTACGAATGTAAGATTGATAAAAATGGAACAGGTTGCTAAAAGAACTTTCAGTTATAGGATTCATGTTTTTTCGAACTATCTTAATTGGCTGTGCGGATTACTTCATTCTATTAAGGGAATTCATGCTAAATATGAAGTCGAGGGTTTCATAGAAAGTATTAAAGCCCATCTTCCGCTAAATAAATCACTTGGCGTGAATGACAGAAAAGATAAATCTCTAAGTGAAGAACAAATAAAAAATTTATTTAAGCTGTTGGAAGTGGAAGGAAGCCAAAATCCTTTCCAGAAGGAGGTTCAGGTGAGAAATAGACTCATTTTTACCTTACTGTTGAATTGTGGTTTAAGAGCAGGAGAGCTATTAAATTTAAAAGTTAATGATTTCTCTCCTAGAAATTACACACTCAATATTTTCAGAAGACACGATTGCATTGAAGATCGAAGGCTGAATCAACCTTTAGTCAAAACTGGTGAAAGGGAAATTCCATTGTCGGACGAGTTAGCAATGGAGATTTTGGATTACATAAATAACTATAGAAATAAATACACCAAAAAGAAGACACATGACTTCCTGTTTGTTACACACAGTTCATGTAAAACAATAGGGGAGCCTTTATCTGTTTCCGCATATGAAAAGATAATTTCGACTATTAAAAAATCAAGCCCGGTATTAAAAAATTTATCAGGTCATAAACTGAGGCATTCCTGGAACTATTTTTATTCAAATGAAATTGATGATTCGAATTTAGACATTAGCCGAAAATCAGGGTTAAGGTGCTATCTCATGGGATGGTCAAAAGATTCAAGGATGTCAGAAAATTATAATTTCAAACATATATCAATAAAAGAAAAGGAAGTTATTGAAAAGGTTTATGACTCTTTAAGAAAAATAACTAAGGAGGTATGAAATGAAAGCAAATGTATTAAAAAAAGATAATAGATTATTTTCAATGATGACGGGGTATAGCTTCAGAATCTCTGATAGTAAATGGCAATTAGATATAAATAATTGTGTTTACCCATATAAAGTTGCCGATAAAATGCCAGAGTCGATGCGTGTTGGTTACCTTAATACTTTGGCATATTTTTCGTCTGAATATAGTGCAGGTTATATAAAGAATATAAACCACATCTTTAGTCAATGGCTAAGATTGATGGATTTTGAAATGATTAATTCCAAAGCGGTTTATCAATTTAATGTTAGCTTAGGCCCTGAGAAAAACTATATGCTAAATTCAATAAAGAACTTCCTTAGTAAATGGAAAAAACTCGGTTATGAAGGAGTTGATAACTCAGCTCTAAGGATGCTGGAAAAAATAAGTATTAAACCTAATTTAACAGGGGAGGCCGTTAAACGAAGAGATCCGAATAGTGGACCATTAACGGAAGAAGAGATGAAAATCATACTTGAAAGTATCAGCAACTTGTTGAAAGAAGATAAAATCCCTCTGTTTATTTATTGCTACATTATTCTATTAGCAACAACGGGAAGGAGGCCATTACAGTTAACTTCGTTAAAAGCAAAAGATCTCATCAGAACGGGAGAAAATTGCTTTCTAAAAATACCGAAAGTAAAACAAAGGAAGGACTTTAGAAGTGAGTTCAGCTTGGTAAGTATCGATGACTCCCTTTATGAGAAACTAACAACCTTGGTTAATATGAATCAAAAACATATTGAAGATAGCGTTAGTCAGAGTATGGACCATATAAAAAATGAATTACCTATATTTATGGACACTAAAAAATCTTTATCAATTCATTCCGATAAAATTTTAGATACAATCATGGCAACTGATTTTCTACATATGAGGAATTCTTTTATCTCAAACAAACTAAGTAATTTGACTACTAAATTCAACATTAGGTCATCAAGTAATAACGATCATATACGACTTAATGCAAGACGATTCAGGTATACCCTGGGAACTCGTTTAGCAAAGGAAGGAGCATCAGTTGAAGTAATTGCGAAAGCATTAGACCATAAATCTATAAACTCATCAGGGATATACGTAAAAAATTGTCCAGACAATGTTCATGATATAGACAAGATGCTTAATCCTTTTTTTGAACCGCTATCAAAGATATTTCTTGGAGAAGAAAAATCAAAAAACAAGAAGCTCTTTACTGAATATGTTTTAAAAACGTTCGGGTTTTTTAATATTAAAAACGACCAAATTGAATGTTTCACTTGTAAAAACTTTAGACCCTGGAGTTCCCAATGACCAATATCATTTTATTCGAGCCAGCCAAGGCTAATAATCCGAGTTCAAATGTTGATGAATTTATTGAATTTTGTAAGAGTAATATTTTCAACTCGAAGTTAGCGATTTCATGGGAAAACAATGTATGGAAGAGATATTATAGATTCAACAAATTTGACATGAATAATAATCGAAATAGCAAAGATAGATTAGATGGTAGTTTCATTGATTTTGCTAAAGCCTATATGTTTCATATTCACTCGTTTAGCAAGTCAAACTCAAACCAGAATACTTTGTCAATGTTGAAAATCATAGAGTTTGTTTTATTGAAATCATACGGTGAAGCTAATGTTATTAAGTGTAATAATAACATATTTGATGAATGTGCAAGGATAGCATCTGCCAAATATTCAAAAGTACTAGCAGTTGGAATTGGTAAAGAACTTGAGAAACTATGTTTATTCTTAACTGAAAATAGAATGACGACATCATCATACTTTTTCTGGGTAAATCCGTTGAGGCATAAAATAACTCAGAGCTGGAAAGGTTATGAGCCTTCACTCGAAGGACACTCAAAACTACCAGACATAAAATCCGTAATAGCTATTGCTGAGATTTTCTCAAAAGATGAAAGCCAATTGTCTACAAGGGACATTTTTACTACTTCTGTTCTTGCACTACTCATGTGTGCTCCAGGAAGAATTTCAGAAATTTTAAGTCTTCCAGCGGATTGTGAGATTACTGAAAAAGATGACAAAGGCATTGAACGATATGGTTTAAGATTTTTTTCAGCAAAGGGTTATGCTGGGGATATCAAATGGATTCCTACAGTAATGGTCCCTATAGCTCAAAAGGCGATAGCCCGATTAAAAAAACTGTCCAGCAATGCAAGGTTTGTCTCAAGGACAATGGAAGGCCAAGGCACTGATCCATCCAAATTTGCACTCGTTACCACAAAGCCTCAGAATTTTCCTTGGTATGATGAAGAAAAAAGAATTAAATATTCAAATGCTTTATGTCTTTTATTTGACAGGCAACTGTGTCAGAAGACAAGAAAAGATTTTACATCTTTTTTCAAACCCACGGCTGAGTTTTTTAGAATGGATATTAATGCTTTTGCAAGTATTAAAGGTACAACAAACCTGTTCAAAAGACACGGCTATATCAATGAGGATGGTATTCCATATTCTATTAGAACTCATCAATTAAGGCATCTGCTGAATACTTTTTCTCAAATTAATGGCATGGATGAGTTCAGCATCGCTCGATGGTCTGGAAGAAAGTTGGTCTCACAAAATGTTTCCTATGATCACCGATCACACTTACAAATGACTAAGCTCATAAGAGATAAAACGACAATCGAGGCAAGTAATAGGCATAGAAAAAAAGAAATAGCTATCATGGATATAACTGATTTCGATTCATTGAATGATGGAGCTGTGCTCGTTACTAAGCATGGTTACTGCAAGCACTCATATGCTTTTGACATATGTGGTTATTATCCAATACAAGACTCTGGAAAGGATGATGACCGACTATTGGTAATTCATAATAAAATTATTGAAAAAACTTATGATGATAAAAATGATGGGAATGTCAATGCTGAAAAATGGTATGAGTTTCAAAATAAAATTATAAAAGGAGAGTAAATGGCTAAACATATTACTGGTTATGATGAAAAAAGCATAACAAATGTTATAAATAACTGGAATAAAGATGAGAAGCTAACCTGGGATGCTTTATGCGACAAGTTAGTAAAGATCATTGGTAAGAGACCTTCAAGACAATCTTTAAGTAGTCATGTCAAGATTTCGGATTGTTTTAATTCAAAAAAGAAGATTCTCAAGCTTGGTATTAAAAAAACATGTTCTATTAAACCTGCCAATTTAGAAATCGCTTGTCAGAGAATAAAAAGGCTCGAAACTGAAAACGAAGCTTTGATAGCATTAAATAACAGATATTTAGAGCAGTTCAAGATATGGCTTTATAATTCTCATTTGAAGCAAATAACTGTTGAAGAGCTTAATAGACCCTTACCTGTAAAAGATATTTAAATATAATTTGATAGGTTTTAACTATTGACATCATTAATAATTATGATATTTCTTTAAATGTCAGGAAGACAAAAATAAATTGCAAGGATGCATATTATGAAAAAAATAAATATTAATCTCATGGAAAGGTATCTTCTTCTGCTTGATCGATTCGTTGATAAACTTACGGAATCAGGCTTTGAAGAACAGGAAATTATAGAGCAATCATATCTGTTTTGTGCCGGGTTTTACATTAAATACCAGCCTGAAATAGAAAGGCTAACTTTTTCAAACAGGGAGGTCGTTTTAACCTTTCTGCTACTTTCATATTATAGTCATATAAATAAACTGGATGATAATTTGATCAACAAAGAGCGTATGAAGCATGTATGTTCTTCATTGATTAACTTTATAGTCAGTAATGGTAGCCGAACAGAGAAAGTCTATGCTAATGAGAAAAAGAAATATGAGGCTTCGACCCTAAAAAGAGGATTATCCATCAAAGAGAAGAAAAGAAAATATGGATTGTGATTATTTTAAAAGCCCGTAGTAGGAATCTACAGGCTAACTCTTTGTTGCTTATAATTTTTAGCTTTTTACTAAATCGATAAGATTTCTGAGTTCATGATCAAACCTCTCGCTTCTTCTTTTAATCCATTTAATACAAACGAAACTTCCGATCCTTGAGAGGAAATATGTAAACCACATATACTTGTGCTCATCCCACACATATCCGTCTTTGAATCCTACGAGCAATGAACAAAATGCAATGAATGAAGCCATGCAGAGCAAAGTGAAGAGAATATAAAACCACTTCGGAACAGGCATTGCTCTGAAGAAAGATGTCGTCGAAGCATTATGAAATAGCATTGTCAGAAAAGCGGGGATAATAATGGTTTTCCTTTTTAAGTTTACCTCGTTTTCACCTGTGTTCTTATTAATAATTAGGGCATTATTATGAACATAACATGAGCTATTTTTACCATACTGACGAAGCTCGTATTTATGGATAGTGTGTGAACTTCTGAATGGGATACCGTAGTCGGGAATCTGCCTCTCATCCCCAGCGTTGCTTTTTACCCAGATCTGGTTATTGCCTAGGTTGGAATCAATGACAGTGCCAGAGAAAGTCTCAACAAACGTGTAAGTTTCACCAAAAAGATCAAACCTGGGGGCCGTAATCTCTGCTTTCCGACGATCAGAAAGACTAACGTTGACTTCTTCATTGCGGTGTTTCGTGGTGGAGATACTCATACAAGTTCCTTTGTGTTAGATGTGAAATTCATATTCGATGTATGAAGAAATCAGGGACTACAGATGAGATGGTATCTGCCATTTCAAAACCTGCATGTTAGTTGACTACGTAAATAGGCTAGTTAAATCAGTCTGTTATATTTTTTGGTGTGAAATCACATTTTGACTGGGTTTACAGGAAAGGCAAATCACTTGTACCGATCGATTAAAGATTAATGATAGATATTGACTATCAACGCTAGGGTATCGATCGGTATAAACGATCGATTGATTGGCCTGTATCTATCAAAAAAGGCTTGCCAGCCCTACATTGAAAGCGAAGCTCTTCTGGATTGAGGTGCTGATACAATAAGATTTTTTTTGGGGAGAGGCGTTATCTCTATCACTCTCACGCCAGTGATGGTTTTGTATTTTAGAGGGCGTTTAAGGGTTGGGATTTTGAGGTTTTTGAAGATGGTAATAATGGTATTGAGATAGGGGATGGTTTCTAACCATCTGAACATTGAAACCATATAGCTTCGCTTAGAGGCTTCTTTTACCGCTTCGGTTGCAAACGCTCCTTGAGCACCAGCGCCTGGTTCTGAGTGAAGCTGTTTGACTGAAGCGTTAGTGAATTCGTCCTGACAAGCAGCTCGGTTATCGAGGATAAGTGCTTCTATGGGGCGGTTAACGTATTCTGTCATGATTTCAGGAGCATCTGTAGTTATGGCCATATCATGAGTTGCACTAACAGATGTTTCTCTGACAGAGGATTTCAGTTTAAACAGGAAAGCATTATCGCGTTCCGGCTGATAATCGAGTTTGTCCTGTAAAGCCGTCCAGGAATAGCTTTTGCCAAGCTGAGATGCTTTGAAAGCAATCCCGTCGTATTCGAATGAGAAGCCGTTCATGCGTCCGGTAGAAGCGATGTTCGGGATTGCTCTGATGTTTTGTGCGACAAGCTGATGCACAAACTCAGTGGTTGACGGTTTATCGGCAAGGAGTACTTCCAGAGCGTTTTGGATGATGGTTTTCGGGCATAGCTCACCAGTCCTTTTCTCCATCATCAGTTCATTACGGGATTTTTTGAGCTTCGGTTTAGGTGAGGGCGCTGCTGGAGATGCTTTCGATCCTTTGGTTCTTGTCAGATTGTAATCTCTTTCAAGTTGCTGAATTATTCTCGTGCTTGCCAGGTTCTCATTCCTGCCGAGGTAGAGCTTTCCGGCATCAAGAGACACTCTGCTGGCGATGATATGGATGTGCTGGCCATCTTCGTCGTCATGTAGGACGTAGCATCTGAGATGCGTTTCAGAGAAGCCCATACGCTTCATGTAGTCATCAGCGATGATTGCCCATTCTGAATTTGTTAACGCTTCGTTCTTCGGCAAACGAAGCGAATTGTGCCATACCGCTTTAATGACTTCTGGACGAAGCGCTTTAGTCTCATGGAATTCTGCAATCAACTCTCCGACATCGCTTCCATCCATGTTCCCGCCAATCACTATCGGATCTTTTTTATGATGAGAAGCTGGTTTTAATGCGTAAAGCACTACACCAGCGAAGCTCTTACCCCTGCGGATTTTTTGCATTCCCTTCATGGGAAGCTCTCCACAGGTCAGCGGTAATTAAATGCAAGCGAAGCTCTGAGACCTGGCGCTTTACGGCGAAGAGTTCAGTTTGCGTCAGAGGGCTTTCATAGCTCTTGCTATCAAGATGAGCCACAAGCTTGTTTAGCTTCTGCGAAATCTCACCAAGGGTTTTCCAGGCTTCAAAATTGATGGCTGGAACGACAGCAGGAAGTTTATTAAGTAAAGATAAGCGAAGCCACTCGCCTTTACGATGACGGCCTCGTTTCTCATTGAGAAGCGTTAGCTCTTCATCATTTAATCTGACACTGACGCAATGAGAACGAAGCTGATTGTGTGAGAGCTTCGCTTCGTTAACGTTTCCATTACGGGAATTTTTACTCACAACGATCTTATTAAAAGTATTATTTTCGAGCATATGAACTCCTTTTCATATAATTAGATAAAAGCATATTCCTTATGCTTAATTTATTTATATTACAGAAGTAAATAATGTCAATGCAGTGTGTTGATTTTGCTTTTAATTTTTTTCAACCGAAGGGCGAAAAAAACAAGGGGAACTCGAAGAAGCAGCGTAGCGCTTCGATGAGTTAGCCCTTGCTTATTGATGTAAATTAGCTAAAAAGGTCAATGGCTTTTTTATTTCTATGTGGATCTTTCGCTCTTATACCCCAATACATTATACCATCTGAGTTTTTGAAGTGATATTGTAGGTTGCGGATTCTCTTTTTATATTTTGAACGTAATAGTTCAAAGTTAGGATGTATGAATGTATTATTTATAATCCCGTTACAAAAAGCTTGAGTTGCCATAGGAAATATTAAAGTAGTACATAGTATATCTGCAATTTGCAAGCAAGCATGATTATCGCTAATACCAAATGTTGGAACATCATAGAGCCTAGGGAGGCTATCACCTTTATGCTGATGTTTTCTGGTGAAAATACTATGTGCAACATATCGATTTTTAGTAGGATCTCTATAATCTGCGATAACAACACCATTGTCATTATTTTCGTGTAGATAATGATTAAATCTAATACATATTTGCTGGGTTGTGAGTGTGTAGATAGATTTATCAACTAAAGGTTGGCCAAAATTTTTAACCCATATACTAGAAACTAACTTAACATCATATTTTTTTAATAAGGTAAAAATTGAATCTATAAATCGAAATATTGATTGAATATTTGAAGATGAGAAGTTTTGGTTTTTTATTTTCTTTCGTAGCTCATCACCTTTAATCTCTTTTATGAGAATGTCAAGATCATGATTTAATGTAGAGAACTTATTTGGGAAATAACGTTTCTTTAATTGTATAAATTCTTTTGTTAGTAATGGAATTTTACTGCCATCTATGAATAAGCCACTTATAACAAGAAGAGGTTGGATGTTTTGCGTTGGAGAGTTTATTGGCTGAGAATCACCAGCCTCATCAATGAAGCAAAATCTCATAAAATATCCTTGATAAAAAAACGACCACCTCGTGGTGGCCGCTGCCTACATCTAAGTAGGGGGTGTTGCCAGAACAAACCGACAACGATCGTGGATTGCAAGGAAATCCTTAAACCCACTTTCTTACTATACAATTTTACCTTAGCACTTTAAAAAGCATTTGTCAACATCTAATACTAGTATTATCTTTAAATACAAGGAAGTTTTTAGGAGAAAGTTTTGAAAATTTTAATTGATACGAATATCTTTCATAATTCATATTATATCAAATCTGCTGACTTGCGTTTAATGTTAAGTTATATAAATAATGAGAGTCATGTATTACTCATTTCGGATATAGTATTAAAAGAAGTGGAAAAACACTTTCGGGATGGTTACGATGCAGCTAAAAAAAAGCTAACCTCTGCATTGAATGAGTATAACAGGTTTTTCCCTATGGGCGATGAAACGAAAGTTGAACATTTTGAAGGTTTTACTGATGCAGATGATCGGAATCCGATTAGATATGATTTTTTAAAGCAGATATATAAATATATTGATAAAAATAAAGTAATAATTATTAAATCTGATGAAGTATCGCATCAATTGATTTGTAAAAAAGCGTTTAATATTGAGAAGCCTTTCAAAAACGATGGTTCAGGCTATAAGGATAGTTTAATTTGGCTTTCTTTCTTGAATTATCTTGTTGAAAATAAAGTTGAAAATGAGGAAGTGGCTTTTGTCTCTAACAACTCTCATGATTTTTCTTCCCCAGAGCAAATATCTAATAAAAAAATAGGGGTGGGAGTCTTGCATGATGATCTGAAGGCTGATATTAGTTCTCTGGGTGTAAAAGCAGATATTAAATATTTTCATTCAGTATCTAATCTTATGAGCCACTATTCTGTAGAGAAAGAGAGGTATCCTACGTCATATGTAGATATCAAAAACTATATTGAAATTGGTATGTTTGAAATGGACTTGGGAACTTTTCTTGAAGATTCATTTTTTAAAAATGCGGACAATATAAATGTTACTGACAGTAAAGGTCAGGTAGATTTATATTTTAAGGCTAAGGCTGTTTATATAGGCAGATTTTCTAAAGTTAAACTTGAGATAATACAAACTGAGTTGAGTGATTTCGGTATATTGTGCAGATGTCGTTTAGATTATAGTCAAGTTGAAGTTGAACTTACGTTTGACAAAAATGATGATACTTATTACAAATCCCTGTTGAATCATGAGAAACGTCATTCTTTGAATGATTATGGCAATGATTTTTCTTTAAGCATGAATCACTCTATGCAAATTGAAACGACATTCATATACGTACCAAAGGAAAATAAAGAATACAACGAGGACTATGGTAGTATTACAGATATAAGTATTCAATATATTTACTTGGGGTGATTTTCAAAAAGGAAAGGCGTTATATAATTTAATATAGCTAAGGTATATCAATACCCTAGCTATAAATTTCTATTTACCGGTATGTGATTGCATGTTGAAGGGTTTTTGCGTCAAACCTGCACGCATGAATCTAAACCTGAGATATGAAGAAATATTATCTTCATGTGATGAGAGTATCAACTGCCTATTACTTAACTCACAGCGTAGCAAGTCGCTTAAAGAAGCTATATTTATCTCGTCAAGAGATTGAGCTGGATCATCTATCAGAACAAGGGGGGACTTCGCATACACTTTATTAAGTGATAGGAAAAAGGCCAAGCTCAATGCCGATAGCTGTCCAGAACTCATTGACATGGTTGCGTCATGTTCTGATTTTTCTGCTGTGCAGAACCTCAGTCTATCTCCATTCCCTTCATCTATAAATAGTCCTAAGCCACGTTGATAGTTTTGGATAAGTCTACCGCTATAAATATGGAACGTTAACTCTATATCAGCGATGGTTTTTTTAGAATAATCTTTGTTTAGTATAGTGAGTTGTTCCTTTAATGTGGTAATTTTCTGTTTAGCATTTGTTAAGGCTTTATCCATATCTAACAAATCGTTAAGCTCTTTTTTTAAAGCTTTAAGTCTAAGATTATTCGCTTCATTCTTTTTGTATAAGAAATATTTATCTTTTCGATTGATCTGTTCTAAGTCTATGTTGAAAACATCATCTGGTGTAGCGAATGATTCATTCAAGACTGATTCCCATCCTTCAGGAAGTGAAATCAGCTCATTTTTCTTTTGTTGACGTATCAACGATACTAATGATTGTTTCCTTGATTCTATTTCTTCTGGTAAATCTGTAAAGGTCTGCGGGTAAGATATTCCGATTTGAGAAAGTCTTTCATTTATTTTTTTTATTTTTTCGAATATGCTTTCTGACTTTTGTAAACTATCAAATAATTTTTTGTCAAATTTAAGCTGTGTTTGTGCTTCTACCAAACGCTGAATCTCAGCATCCTTAGATTGCTTTATTTCATCGAGTTTGGCTTGTAGCTGTTTCCCTACATTATCTAATAAACTTTCTAAAGATTTACTTTTAATATCGATTGCGTCTAATAGCAGATCTTTTGTGATCCAGTCATGCCCACAAAGTAGACAATGTTTTTCTGATAGAGAAGTTTTCTTTTGATGTTCTTCTATTAATTTCTTTCTTGCTTGGCTAATCTCTACAAGAATAGCATTTTTCTCACCTATTTCTTTTTTGTAATTATCTCTAAGTTGTAAGTGTCTTTTAAAATCGATAATATTTATATTTGTATTATCTTTGATTTTATCAGTATCATCCTGACTTATCGAATCTTCCTTCTTACGCAAAATGCTTAAAGATAAATTCATCCCATTGTTAATGTTATTCTTTTGAGCCAGTTCCGGGTAGGCTTCAATATGATGTCCTACTTTTATTACCTCGGTTAATAGCTTTTCATTTTTGCTTATGAAATTTTCTATTCTGGCATTATCAATAATTACGCGAAGCTGTTCTTTGTTAGTAATTAGTTTTTTAAGTAATGAAATTTTATTCTCATTTTTTTCTGTTGTTTCAATATCAGAAAAAATTGAAGGGTTCTCAACATCCCATGACGGCGTAGTCAGATGAGTTGATATTTTTTCATACTGCACAGGATTATTATCATTTGTTCCTGGTACACCTATCGCTTGAATTTGAGATGTAATTGAATCCCTCTTTTGAATGAAATTCAGACCGGTTGATTTCCTCGTCAATGTACTTTGAACTCGTCCACATAAATTTATGATTTCAGTTAGTTCACTAACGTTCATCAAACCACTGATAGCATTTTTTCGCTGCCTAATACTGTTAGCAAAAATAAATGAACTCTGTCCTTGTTCAAGATAGTTAAGAAAATTGTAGTTATCAGTGAATTTTTCGCCTAATATTTCATCAAGTTCATTTTGTGTAATTAAGGTGCTGTTTTCGTAAGAGTCTAACAAACCTAATTTATAGAGTTTAAATATGCTAAAATTATCTGCTTTATTATTCTGTATTATTTTTAAATCTTTTGCATATGCTCTTCGTGAAAAGTAAAGTTTCTCATTATTATCATTCGACATCTCGACACTGATTTCGATATCATCCTCTCCATTTGTTTTGTTCCAGAAAAGATTATCACTATAATTTTTAATGCCTCCTGGCATTATTGTTTCACATAGTTGTACAATTCTTTTTATTTTTCCTGTAAACAATAATTCTAAAGCATCATATACGCTTGTTTTGCCATATCCATTAGGGCCTTCAAGTGTCAACAAAGAAGAACTCTCAAAATCGAATTCGACTTTATCAAACGCTTTGAAGTTATTTATTCTCAGCTTTGATAGCTTCCAGTTCTTCATTTATTAATTCCTCAATTAGCATTTCTAAATTTACATCACTTTGTTTATTTGCTGTGCTGATCTTAGTATATATCTCAGATAAATTTAATGAATCTACCAGCGTGTTGATTTGGAGATCAATTGGAACAATATCCTTTTCTATATCAGGCATTTCTAAAAAAGGTAGTTTAATGAAAATTCTAGCTGCCATGTTATACAGGCTGGGTCGGGATGGATCTGCTTTATATGTGGAGAATTCTTCATGATCTGAGAGAACTGCTCTAAGATTATTAAAGTTCTTCCCGGAAATTAATTGATTCTCTTCATTTGAATAATACAATACATACTTTTTGAAATGATAAGCATTTTCTTCTATATCAAATATACTTTTTTCATATTGCTTGTAATTTGAAAGCTTGTCGAGTTGAAAAACTATTATAAGATCAGTGTTTTTTGCAAAAGCTGGAGCTTCTAAAAGTTCAGTTGGGGTGTTGTTAATAATTAACTCATTAATGAAACTCGCATCTTCAAGTTTATCAGTTCTGTAGGTTATTATATATCGACGTAATGCATCTTTCTCCTTTTTAAAAAAAGAAATATTTTCTAGCGTACTTTCAACTTCTATAAATTGGTGATCTTCAATAGCTTGTTTTATAAAATTATTTAGCATTTAGTTCCGCCTCTGCTTTATCAGTAGAGATAACCCTTAAATCAAATTCCCTAACAATATGGTTATTGTTCTCTTTAGAGTCGTTAATTTTTGTGATTTTTTCTGAGGTTGCTGAAATTATCGTATCATCTGATACTTTATAGGCTATTATATTATTATATTCATAAAGCAACGATGCAAGTGTAGCATTATCCCTTATGTGATTTTTCAACTCATCTTGGAATGAAGTGTTTCGTCTTCTTCCATCTCTAATTGTCAACGCTGTTGGGAGATATTTATCTATTTTTTTAGAATAATGAGGCAAGCCCATTAGTTTTGGTATGTGGGATATTGCTGATACTACATCAAGATAATCCCGGACATCATCTTCATTTATAACATTGTTTTGTCTGTGAGGCTGTAAAGAGGTATGCAATTGTATGGCAGAGTTATAATTCAAGCTATAAATAAATCTGAAAACGTTTGATATCGATTCAATTTGCTTCACGCTAAAAGCGTCCAAGTCATTATAGAACTCAGTTTCAATAATATTTGTTATTTTTTCTTTGGTTAATAATGCTTGATATATTTCGTCTGTCCGATTAAGTGGGGGGGATATTAGTAATTCCCAAAAAATGCTACTTGCGATTCTATTATGATATGCTGCGTAGTCTTGTTTTTGTCCATTGTGAACTAAATTATGAATTACAATTACTTTATTAGTTATTAGCTCTGAGAGTAAAGTGGATTTTTCAATAATTAAATTTTTTGTTTTAATCAACTTATTGGTATCTAAAAACAATTCAATTTGCTCATCAATCAATTCATTTATTTTTGATAGTAAACAGTATTTAATATCGCCATAACTGTAAAACTCCACTATTTTCCCATCATTACTTGTATAATTTTCAAAATTATCAAGTTCTTTAGCTACATGAAAATATCTGATTGTATTTTCATCACAGTCAGTAGCTATACATGCTGCTTTATAAATAGCTTTGACATATTCAGAACGATATTGCGATAGCTTTGCTTTCACTTGATGAGTTGATATCACCTTGCCATCACAATAAATAGCAAAGTCATCTGTGCTATCTAATTGCAACTCAAAATTATCAATTATTCTCTGTTGAAATGATTTTGTCGTTAATAGTTTCAGGCAGTGATAAAGAGCTACTTTCCCTTGGTAAACAAACCCCCCCCAAGAACTGATCGCACTTTCTGGCAGTGTTTCCTCTATGTTAGACATTTTTTATCCTATGAAAATTTTACTGAACATAGCTATAAATCAGAATTCTTACATAGACATACTAATCATTTTTAGTGCGATTGAAATGCAAAATGTTCACTATCTTGCTCATAAATGTGAGAAAGTTCAATTATGAGAGCAGCTAAAGATTTTAATCGGTATATCCTTCTGTTGAGGTTTACTTGCCAATAACACTTATTGATGAGTTTCCAAAGGATGCTGCTTCTACATACTCACCCCACCAGAGCATCATCTCTCTACGCAGTTCAAGGTATTGAGCACGATTGTAGGCTCTCCTGACTTCGTAAGTATCGATATGTGCTAACGCAGCTTCAATCACATCAGGAGGAAATCCTTTCTCTTTAAGCACTGTTGAGGCAATAGCTCTCATCCCATGACCGACAAAAAGATCTTGAAGCCCATACTTATAATGGCATGTTAGCCTCCTAAATTTTCACCTGTTCGAGCTGCTGATAATAATCGGAAAATATCATTATTTACATAGGGATAAGCAACATCATTTTTCAGAATCGGCATTCAGATGCTAACATCCTGTAACATATTAATTAAATGGTGTATCCTCATTTCTATAGGAAAAATCCGCTTTAAAGCGGTTGCTGATTGTGATTATTAGTTTTGTGAGGCAATGGCAATGTGCGAAAGGACGTTAAAAAAAGATGTTTATTCTGAATGGGTTATACGCAATAGCCTGTACTGGATGACTTCTCTTACTCAGTGGAAACTTTGTGAAGATATATCCTCCTGGACAATCTCTTTTGAAAACGATGGTCCCGAATGCCTCTATGAATTCGAGAGGCTGCTGAATGATTATGCTTTGCGAGAAAAACTACAGCATAAAACGGGGGCGTTGAGAGATTCTATTGTCCATAAAGTGCTTCGCAGTGTCGATGAAAGGCTTTCGTAATGGAATTGATGCCATTCAATTTTGACAGATTGCCTAATGGACGGGTTTTTATAAGCAACCTCGCTGGCTTTCATCACTTCATTAATGAGCAAGAGCTGCTTGATCTTTCTGATGAGCAAATCAGTGCGGAGCAATCAAATGCACTAGAAAGCAAGCTGTTCATAACCAACGAAAGCTCATCAGCTATTGCTCCCTATGCTTTAAGTTCTGCTTTTGCAAAACGATTGATGAATGAACTGGCGATCAGGCCAATTTTCATGATTGTGCCCACATTGCGCTGCGACCATACCTGCAAGTATTGTCAGGTCAGTAGAGCTTCAGTGAACGCCTCTGGTTATGATCTAGATCCCGATCTCATCCCTGATATCATTTCGACTATCAAAAAAATATCGACACCACCTTACAAGATAGAGATACAGGGTGGAGAGCCACTCTTGCGGTTCGATTTAATTCAGTCTATCTATGAGCATTGTACTGAAACGTTGGGAAGCACCGATTTTGAGATGGTGATAGCATCAAGCCTGTCTGTCTTGAATGAGGATATGCTTGAATGGTCGAGAAACAGGAACATAACGTTCTCTATTTCGCTTGATGGTGAGGAAGTTGTTCACAACAGTAATCGAATTCTTGGTCATGGGCTTGCTTATAGTAGAACAGTATCAGGAGTAGAGGCTATCAAACGGTCTTTAGGCGCTGGTCGCGTTGCAACGGTTACTACAGTTACTAAAGATCTTATCAGGCATCCTGAATCGATTGTCCAGGCTCACTTGTCTCTTGGCCTCAAGGACATGTTTATCCGACCTGTTAGTCCCTATGGGTTTGCACAAAAAGCATCGTTCACCTTTTCTATGGACGAATACTTAAGTTTCTATGCCTCGTTGATAGATGAAATCCTTAAGACCAACATTGAAGGGATAAGGGTTGTGGAACATTCGGCCTCCATTCATCTGAAAAGGCTCTTCAATCCCGGTTTTAGTGGTTATGCGGATTTGAAGTCGCCAAGTGGGGTCGTGCTTAACAGTATTCTTTTCAATTATGACGGTCGAGTATATGGCAGCGATGAGAGCCGCATGTTGCAGAAGGTGAACCCTGAAACGGAGTTCAGTGCGGGTGAGGTTAAGACGCTATCATTTTCCAAGAGTCCTTACTATAACGCAGTATTGAGTTCATCGTTCAATTTTGCTCTGCCAGGTTGTGATACATGCGCGTATCAACCATTTTGCGGTGCAGACCCATGCCAGAACATAAGTGTACAAGGTGAGCCTGTCGGTGATAGGAGTCGTTCAACGTTTTGTCAGTATCACAAGGGAATGTTCAGGTATCTGATGAACTCCATCTCAGAAGGTGGTCCGAAGGCTGAGATGCTAAAAGGATGGGCATATGTCTGAGGTTATCAGGAACGATATCTTTCATTTTGCTTCAAAAAAGAATGTGCCCACAGGGTTCTATCGGTTATGCAAACAAAAACCAGTGAACCCTTTATTCTTTTTGCCCAATTTGCTGGTAGTTGCTGAAAGCAATAATGATGCCATTCTACCATGCTTTGATTACTCTGTTATTAGCACTGAATTATTTGAGTCAATTGAAGATGGAGATATTGGGGTAATTAACAATGGCAATATGATCCGCGTTATTCTGTCCCGCAGAGCCAATCATAATACTGTCTTAGTAACGGAACGCTGCAATAACTTGTGTCTCTTTTGTTCGCAGCCACCAAAGAAATCAAATGATGACTGGCTACTTACCCAATCAGCCCTTGCTATCGCTTCATTTGGGTTGAATGGAGTAGTTGGGGTCAGCGGTGGTGAACCTTTGCTGTATGGAGATGATTTCCTTAACTTCATTGATTTTATCATCGAGAATTCACCAGGTACTGCTTTGCATGTTTTAACAAACGGACGCAAATTTGCTGATACCAACTTTACTCATGAAATGGCAAAGCGAAGTAAAAAGATAAAAATCACCTTTGGTATACCGCTCTACTCATCAAGACCACTTGTGCATGATCATTTGGTAGGAAGTGATGGCGCATTTAATGAAACGGTTAAGGGGTTAATCAATGCAGGGAACTCAGGGATTAATATCGAACTTAGAGTTATTCCGACACTGGCTAACTATACGGAATTGGATGACATCGTAGAGTTCGTTGGCCGTGTTTTCTCCAACATCAATCAGATTTCCCTTATGGGGTTGGAATCTATCGGTTGGGCGCGAAAAAACTGGTCAACAATCTTCATTGAACACAGCAGCTATAGTGAGAAAATAACCTCCGCTATAGACGCTGCACACAGGTCAGGTATACCTCTAACAATTTTTAATTATCCTTTGTGTCATCTTCCTGAAAGAGCCTGGGAGCTTGCTGCTCAGTCGATCTCTGATTGGAAAAATTACTATCCTAAAGAATGTGATGAATGCACTCAGAAGTCTTCCTGTGCTGGTTATTTCAGTTCTTCAACGGGCCGTTTTCATCAACCACCGAGACCAATTTTATGAAAAAATTTAATTTTGCTGCTCTACTTCCGGGGTTTTTGGCACTCAATAATTCTGTATGGGCAAGTGATTCATCTACCGGAGCAAGTGAGTTGCCTGGTATGACTCTTAATGAACATGATTTAGTGATAGCCCCACTTAACACCGAAGTTCCATTCTACATTGCAGGGCATCGCAGTCATAGCTCCCATCGGAGCCATAGTTCTCACCGTTCATCATCAGGTGGCGGGTACTATGGTGGCAGCACTCCCTATTATCCAAAAACATACAGCTCACCAAGTTCATCTGGGTCTTCAAGTTCAGGAACAAGTTCCTCATCGTCCTCTTCCTCTGTGCGTTCGCTTCGTTCTAACGACAATAACAACTCTACTACTACGAATTCTGTTGGAACTACAGAAGCTAACCGTGCAAGTAATGAGCTGACTTCTGGTACAGAGAAGCGTAAGCGCTTAATCATGCGGGTTCAATTCGCTTTGCTGGACAAAGGTTATTACAACGGGAATATTGACGGCATAATGGGGCCTTCCACAAGGCAGTCAATAAAAAATTATCGCATTGCGAACGGACTACCAGTGCCCTCAAGTGAAACCTTAGATACACAGTTGTTAAATTCATTGAGTATTTTAGCTCGATAAATCAAGTATATTAAAAATTATTCACTTTAACATTAACTTGTATGAATATATATTTCAGAGGCGATTAAATGTCAGTCAGCTATAACATATATAGAATGCCATATAAGAGTCTTCCAGAATTGACAAAAAAAATCATTAAAGAAGGGCTTGTCGAACAAAAAACTATTCTACATCAATCTTATCAACTCAAATTTTATTTTTCTGATAAGTTAAAAGGAAATGAAGTATGGTGGTGGGATGTTTTTAGTGATTTCTTCAATGAAGAAATTGAAAAGCCTCATAATATATTCTATTTTGGCCTGCTAATAGGATTTAAAGAAAAGGACCCTGAGAATTGCTATCTTATCAGTCTTGGTAAATCACATTTTTATCTCAGCAAGTTTATTGAAGCAGACTTTGGGCTGAATGTGGCAATGCGTATAGCTAATGATGAAAATATTTTACTCAAGAAAAGCAGATTCTTTTGTGGGGGAAAGAGTCAGGAGGCATCCTCATACTCACAGTTTGTTCAAGGATCATATTTTCCTGGCGAATCCATCGAGCATCTCAAAACAAAAGCCAAAGAAACTGACAAGTGGGGATGTAATAATATAACTTTTTCTGATTCAATTCAGCTAAGTTTGGATGGTGCCCCTACTGCATTAGTCGATGTTTTCAATGATATTGATTCTTCGTTGGCAACCAAAGAGAAAATCGAATTTCCTAAATCGGAAAAAATCACTGACGAGTCAAAGCTCGATGAGCTTGATAATTATCTACTTCAATCGATCATTACAGATGATGCAAAAGTTATTATTGATGAGATTCAATCTTTTGGTGCCTCTATTGTAATTAATAATTCTTTGACATTTTTTAAATTGCACACAAAAGTTGAGGGGAGTGGAAAGTATCTTCAATCATCAGATAAAATTAATGACATAAAAATAGCAGATGTAAAGAAATTCATAAAAACTAACGACATAAAAGATGTCAATAAAGTTTTTGTTAAGATAACTAATGAAAATAACAGTGGTCATACAGCCTCGTTAAAAGAAATATTGAGCATTACTTATAGCGAGGGCAGTGAGCACTTCTTCCTTAAGAGGGGAGGATGGAGTCGATTTAACTCTGCTTTTATGAAGTATTTGTCTACTTCTTTAGCCAGTATAAAATTTGAGGTTAAAGATGCTCTTAAGGAAGACGACTTCAAAGTATGGCAAGCTGAAAAAATAAAACAAATCGCAGAAGGAACTTCTAAAGACAAATTAGAATATAGAGAGTATTATTTTAATGAAAAGATGTCTGATGAGAAAGGTTATATACTTCTAGATCGCCAGCTAAAAAAAATACCATCCTTACGTGATAATGGCAAGGACTACAATGTTGAAGTTGCAGATCTTTATAAAAATGGAGAGATTATTGCTGTAAAGATATCAGATAAACCGCATGATCTAATTTATAATATTGAACAGTCAAAAACTACAATTCAAACTATAGTAAGAGGAGTAGTAAAATTTGAAGAGACAATTACTGATGTGGTTTTATGGATCTCAACTACTACAAAAGCTAAAAAATTAATTGACATCAATTCTATTCAATTTTTATTGGCGGTTCAAACTTGGAAGGAAGTTGTTGAAGGATTTAATCTGAAACCAAAGATATATTATTCACATCACGACAAATCCCAAAAGAAAAAGGGAAAGAAAAAAAACGTATCTTAAATCTCAACTTAGAATTGGTTATGGAGAAAGTTATCAGGCTATAGCGTCTCAGTATCGCTCCAATATTGGTGTGGATTATGTATCACCGATACTACCAAAATTATTATGTTTTAGGTATGGTGATTTACCGCCATACCTCTTTTGTATTTATCTCGCAATGATGTTGTTTACTTTTGTTTAAGTCTTCTAAGCTTCATACTTTCTAATGAGAATAATAATAGAGTTGTGCTGTATATAAAACCAGAGTTAGTTAATAACTTTAAATTTAATGCTTCAGGATTTTCACTGAGAAAATGAAAGGCATAAACTAAGTATACAGCTAAAGTAGCCGTTCCAATTGTTGGTCCAATATCGCCTTGATCATGAGGTTCAAGGTTTACATTGAACTTAAAAATTAGCCATTCAAATCCCCAAGTTAAAAAAACAACTAATGTCATGGCTGCAAATAATTTCGCAATGTTATCTGCTGATGGATTCATTAGAACCGATTGTTCCTGAAAAAATTCGCAAAGTGAGAGTCCGAAAAAAATAAAAAAAAGCGGTCTGGAACTGAATTTTTCAAAAACTTTGAATAAGGCTTCCATTTTCTGCACCTTCAGGATTATATTAACTATTCTGATGCCTAGGCTACCAGAGCATTTAATCTTTGAGCTTGAACGTAATCACTCCACCATTGCATCAAACTCTGTCGCTCTATCAAATATTCTGCACGATTGTATGCTGCGATAATTTCATCTTTTTTTGAGTGGGCAAGGGCTGCCTCAAGAACTTCAGCTCTGAACTTACCAGACTCCTCTGCCGCTGTTCTTGCAATAGAACGCATACCGTGAGCTACAAGCTCGCCTCCAAACCCCATTCGGATGATAGCTGCGTTGGCTGTTTGTTCATGCATATGGTTAAGAGGCGCTTTAATGCTAGGGAAAACCCATTCTCTATGTCCACTTATTGAATTCATTAATTCAAGGATGTGCAAAGCTTCTTTACTCAAAGGAACTTTGTGAGGCTTTTTCATTTTCATAAAATCAGCAGGAATGTTCCAAATGTTGTTGGTTGTATCAATATCAGACCACCTTGCGCGAACGGCTTCACCCGGACGAACCCATGTCAACAATTGCCATTCAATTAGCATACGTGTTTCCAGCCGGATTGACGCATTCGTCAAAGATTCCATAAACCTTGGCAATTCGCTTGGGGGAAGGGCAGGCATATTTTGCTTTTTTGGTTTACTGAATCTTTGACCAAGGTTGTCAGCCGGATTGAACTCAATAAGTTCTTCAGTGGCTGCCCACCGGAAGATTTCATTCAGACGTGAAATGATGCGGCGTAGAGTTTCCAATACGCCTCGTTGCTCAATAGGATCAAGGTGTTGTTTTAAGAGCTTAGGTCGGATCTCATTGATAGGGACATTACCCAGGCCAGGAAAGACATTTCTCTCTAAGCTGCGCCAGATGTCTGCTGCATGGTCTTGTGAGATACCTGAGGTCTTTACCTTCTCATCCAACCATTTCCTTGCCACGGCTTGGAGAGTGTGTTCAGTAGCATTCTTTAAGGCATTAGCTTTATCGTTGTTATGAACTTGGGGATCAATGCCATTAGCAAGCAAGGAAAGGTATTCATCTCGTAAGGCTCTGGCTCTTGCCAGAGTAAGGTGAGGATATGTCCCAAGGCTCATTTTGGTTCTTTTTTTACTGACTGGCACTGCATACCTGAAATACCAATTCTTCTTTCCTCCTTTCGAGAGGGGAGCGATTCGTAGTATCAAACCATCTCCGTCAAACAAGTTGATTTCTTTGTCGGCTGGCTTGGTGCTTTTGATTTCAGTGTCAGTGAGCTTCTTAGCGATTTTTGCCATTTTGGGACCCTCGGTTTTTGGACCCTTCTTAGTGGGTCCCATTCAGGGTGCCATAAGTGATAGTTCTCAGCAATTCTCACTGGACGACAATAGACGTAAAAAAGCCCGCAGAGCTTGTGCTGTGCGGGCTTAGTAGACTTCATTGTACTTCAAACAACTAAAAAGTGGTGGAGCTGGCGGGAGTTGAACCCGTGTCCGAAATTTTGTAACTAACTAATTTGTAATGGCTAACAAGTTGCTTTGATTTCTGCGGCTCCTTTACGGCTCCTTTCAGTTCCTGCCACTGACCAGCTTTGGCTTTCTCTCCGTGTTGCCGTCATACTCCTTCAGATAGCGACCATAATGTCGGAAGAGCATCTCCGGTCCTTTATGGCCCATTTGTGCCGCCAGCCAGAAAAGGTTTACGCCACGGCTGATCAGCCGTGTGGCGAATGTGTGCCGGGTCTGATAGGGGTTGCGATACCTGATGCCGGCTTTCCGTAGCGTTGGCACCCAGGCTTTTTTCCTGATGGCATCCGCGCTGGCCCATGGCTTGTTTGTTTTTGGATCCTCAAAGACACAACCGTCCTTCATGAAGCTGAATGGCTTTTGCTCGTTGAGCGCGATCATCGCTTCCTCAGTTAATTCTACCTTGCGCGTTCCCGCCTTCGTTTTAGTTCCTTTCGTCACTCCCGACACGCTGGCGCTCTGTACATGCGCCGTCTTCTCAACGAAATCAATGTCCCTCCAGCGGAGCGCACACAGTTCGGAGCTGCGCAGCCCTGTCTGTATCGCAAACCTGAATAAGTTCTCCCACTGTTTATTGCCTGTTGATGTTAACAGCGCTCCCACCTCAGTCGGCGACAGCGGATCGACAACATAACTACTTTCTGCATCGCTTTTATTGCTTTGATACCGTGATGCTGTGACCAGCGAAACCGGGTTAATTTGCAGTACCCCATCAGTTACAGCTTCATCCAGCGACGAGCGCAGAAAAGAAAGCTGATTTCTGATGGTTTTGAGTGTTGTCTTCTGGTTCTGGATCCACTGCTTTAATGCCGCTGGTGTTAACTCGCTGGCTGGTAATATATGCAATGACGACAGAGCACTACGGCATTTTTTATAACCGCCAATTGTCGATGGCGATAAATTACGTGTCTCACAAATATCAATATATTCGTCGAGGTACATTTTGATAGTTTTACCGGATGCGGCATTACCAAAAATTTTTAACCGTGCTGAGCGAGGGAAATATTCTGCGTAATTAAAAGTACCTCGTTCAATTTTATTGTGAATTTCGCCGAGAGTTCTCTCGGCGTATTTGATATTTTTATTATTTACTTCAAGGTTAGATAATGGTTCCCGGCATTTAACTCCCCTATAAGTAAATGTGATATTAATAGTTTCCCCGTTGCTATGTTTCCTGATGGTCACGCCGCGTGGGAGTTTAGGCGATTCTGTCGAGCCCATTTTGCAACCTCACTAAGATCTATCCATCTCTCCTTAACGCCTTCAATCTTTAAAACCTGAACACCTTCGCGCCAGACTCCACGTTGCACACGTTTAGTAATTGCATCGGAGGTTTCTCCGGTTTCTTTGCAATAAGTTGAGATGGGAACACAATCGAGGCTCAGCATAAATTTCTCCATTGCCCGGCTGCACCCGGGCTATTAGGGTTATTATTCGGCGCTGGCGGGCAGTAGTCGCTGCCAGATTGCCGATACATATTTCACCTGGTGGCGGGCATCGGCCAGTGCGTTGTGGGCCACACCATCAAATGGCATATCGCGCTTGGGGTCGAAACCAAGCTGTTTGCCGAGCAGCACCATGGTACGCACGTCGCTGTCGTTCCAGAATTGCCACGGGCAGGTTTGGCCGGCGCGTTCATAGGCTGAACGTAAAATAACGTTGTCGAAGTTGGCGCCATTTCCCCAGACTTTCAGGTAACGCGGGTTGTCAGAGTTACGGCTGATAAATGAGCTCAACTCGGAGAGAGCAAAGGTAATGCTTCTCGTATCGTCGGTACAAATAGCGGCGCGAGCCTCCGCTGATTGCTTCAGCCACCACAGAATGGTGTCACCATCAGGAGTAGCCCCCTGATCCATGGCGCTGGCGAGGTTGACGGCCACATAGAACTCAGCACCCAGCTCACCGCTTTTCGGGTCGAAAAACACAGCACCGATCGCGACAATTGGCGCAGCAGGCTTATTGCCCATGGTTTCGAGGTCGATCATTAGGTTGTTCACGTTATAAAGTCTCCTGTTTTGGTACTGCTGGCAGTGGCATCCAGTGGGTGATTTCGCATCCCTGCTTTGGCACATTCGGGAATTCGTCGGGATAGAATTCACCGTCTTCATACTCAGCGCAGAAAATCACGCCGCCTTCCTGATGCACCAAGATAGGTTCATGCTCTTCCGGCATCCGCTCGCTGCACTTAATCCAACCATCCGGAATTACCGGAGAGTTGCCAGCCTGAAGCATGGCGGTGCGGCAGGCGTTCCACACCTTCATAGCGACGGTAGGAATACCGTTATCCAGAACGCCCAACGTCACTACCAGATTCGCTGCTTGCAGCACGTTTATCTCATCCGGCACCGCCGCCGTAGGCTTTTGCACTGCATCATCAAGTTGTTTCAGGAGAGTATCGACCACGGCAGCGGCATTTTGCGGTGTCACCTCTTCATGCTCATGCTCATATCCGCTGAGGTTCAAGCGTTCAACGATAGAGGTCAGTTCCGGCATAGTCTGCGATGAGGCGTATAGCGGAAACTGATACTCACCCATTGCCTCCCGCGTGATATTGGCGTGAGACTGCTGCTCCATGATTATTGGAACTTCAGCGCTGTAATAACCAAATGGTTCCTGCTCCATGGCAGCAAGTAACGAACGGGCCATCATTTCAGCCTCTTCCGCAGGAAGCACAACGTTGTGCCCAGCGCTGTATTTGGCGCGCCATGATGCGATTGTCTGAAGGCGTTCTTTGTTAAGTTCGCTGGTGGTCATCACTCTTCTTCCTCTGGCAAGACCAGGATGGTGTCGTCCGGCACAGTGATGGTGAGATGGACACTGTAACCACGCTCATGCATGGCGTAAGTGACGGGCCACGCTGGCAGCGGCGTATCTTCGGTAACTTGGCTGATACCGATGCTCCACAGCCCGGAGTCGAGGTAATAACCGACCACCTGAATTTCACCCTCGGCGGATTTGAGGTGATAGATGCCTGGAGAGTTGTAGCAACCAATCTCTTCACGGATCGCGCCTTCGCACTCCAGCAAGTCATCGCTGGCACCGTAAAAATGCAATTGTTTAGTCATTCCATGCCTCCAGCTCGTTATCAATTTCCTCGTCGATTTCGTCGTTTGTGGCCTCTTCGTTAAGATAGTCGAGCGCTTCTTTGAGATATTTTTTACGTCGCCCGCTGTCATACCATACTGAAAATTCAGGGGACCAGCCGCTGTCGTCGCCATTCTCGGCAAAAAAATCATGCATCGCGTTGTTATATGCCAAACGGTCAACCATGCTTTCAGCCGTAGTCAGGGCGCATTCCCGGATATACCCGCGCAGATCGCGCTTACGCCAGTACGGACTGTACTTAGAATCGCAGCGCCCCTTAAATTCAACTTTCCAGCGACGAATGCAGCGGGCGTAAAGTGATTTAGGCATCGTCGGCTCCTTTTACACATTCAGGATGTTTACCAATAAACTTCTCAAGTAACGTGTCTTCATCGCAGTTGCGCTGCATACGAAAATCAGGGCAGTCGTCACATGACAGAATGCTGATTTGCATGGATGAAGAGCTGTCAAGCGATAGAGTTCCGCCACATGCCGGACAAAATAAATTCTCCGGGCTAAGTGCTGCTTTGTTTTCTCTCACGGTGTTTTCTCCCCGCGTAAAATTTCGTTCTCAGCCATAAGAGTGACGCGCTGCTCCAGAGCCTCACTCAGGGCAACAAAGGTCACATCCAGCCTGGTGGCGACTTCACGCATTAACTGTGCCGCTGCTGGTGGAAGGTCAGACGATGCTATGCGTGCCGCGGCGACCAGTTCTCTCACTTTCATATGTTGTTGCATGCGCGCATCTCCATCAGTTCGTTAAAGCGGGTCATGAACAGTCCGTAAGCCTGGCCCGGGCGGAGAGGAACGATCTGGATAATGTCGCTGGTGGGGATGCCTTCGAGGATGGGCCACGGTGTACCGTCGTCAATGTCCAGATCCCGGCGTTCGGTAGCCAGCATTGTCAGATCGGCATATTTCACTACAGCAGACTGTGTGAGCGGCAGATTGAATTTAAAGCGGATCAGTTCGTCGACAAACGCCTCAATCCGGCGGTAGTCTGGCAGCAGGGCTTTAAGCGGGGCGGGAATATCCTGGCAATACGCTTCGGCGGCATCGTGCATCAGTGCTTCAAAGGCAAACTCAGGCTCTACCAGCTGGCTGCACAGAACTGAGTGTTGGGCCACGGAGTAGAACTCCGGCAGGTGGCCGGCAAAGCGGCAGATATGGGAAAGCGCGGTCGCTATATCTTCGATCTCAATATCGTCAACAGTGGCGTTCACATAGTCGAATTTCTTGCCTGATAATGTCTGTATGTAGCTCATCGGTTTTATTTCTCCATTTATTCGCAGCTGCACCTGCGGCTGATTTTTGGTTGCACGAATCCCTCGCCAGATGGCGATATTTAAATGAATTACGCTTCACTAATTGCCCCGCGTGGCAGGGCAATTAAGGCTGAGCAATTACGCTTTAAAGTTACCGATAAAAGTTTCTACTGGCTCGCCGTCGAATTTGCCGATCAGCAGGTCGCGGAATTCGTTGGCGATCGCTTCTTCCTGCGCTTCCAGTTGAACAATGCGCAGAACAAAACGTGGTTCGTCACCAGTGAGCAGACTATTGCGAAGGCTGAATGCACGTTCACTTAGTCCTTCATACGGCACGCATTTGAACTCAAACGCTACTGGCATAACATCTTTGCTGCTGGCCTCAACACTCTGCATCAGCGATTTTTTCCCGCTGAAATCACCATCTTCATGATCCTGCTGGGTGGCCTGCTGGATAGTGATGCGTCGAACAGCCTGAGCAGCCTGTGAAATTTGCATGGTATTTCCGTCAGCATCAAAGGCCAGCAGGTAATCACTCCAGTCTTCCAGCCATTCAGCGATTTGCTTTTGCTTCAGGCGGTCGCCGTTAATCGCCAGCAGCGCGCGGAAAGGCGCAGTCTGCTTCAGGGTGATTGCAGCAACGTTATCAGCATGGCCCGGATTATCCAGCGTGCCGATATTGAACACGGATCGCGCAGTCATATTGTCCGCGTCAATAAAGCAGCGAGCAGGTTCCTCGGTGCTGGCGTAGCCTTTCGAATAACGGGCAAAATCATCAATGCTGGTTGTGGTCATGGCCCCACGGAAACGGAAGCGCTCAAGAGAAAAGCGCTCGAGGCTTTCAACGCGAGTATCTTCCGGGAGTAATGCTGTTGGGCAAGCCAGACCGTTTATATCATTCAGGTGATAACCAGAAAGAACTAGATCTTTAACCTGCTTAAAAGTACCGCTGTCTACCTGAGACATAAAAATTCCTTATTAACAAATGATCGAATTGGTGGCAGTGAATTAGTTGTCAGCGGTTCACTGAGCCGCTTTAAGCTTTCCGTCTGTGGCACCGTTGATACTGAACAATTGTCCTTGATCCTCCTGCAGGATGGTGAGCTTGCCGCCTTTGTTAACCCACATTGGCGTTTCAGTGGTGTCCTCTTCGGAGGCTTTACCGCGTGGCGTCGGGGTGCTGTAGTTCAGCTTGTGTTTTATCTTGACGCGCTTCTCTTCAACGGAATTCCCCATACGCTCAAAATCAAAGGTGAGGACCACTTTGCCTTTAGTACCGTTATTCAGAACGCCCAGCGCGGTGGTATTCAGCGCGGCGGCGATTTTGTTCATGAACACGCCGGCGTCCAGCTCACCCAGAAAATCGGGTACTACGGTCATGCGATCATTGCTCATAGCATTTCCTCTCGGTTAAGCGGCTGCCGCCGCCGTAAGTTTCGCCACACACAACAGAGAAGAGCACCTGCGCGCTGGTCATGGGTGAGAAGATCATTTCCTTAACGCCCGGGTGGGTTGGGTTATGAGCCCGTCGCCCGGTGATGCTCTTGTCTCTTGTGTAAAAGGGTGTTCGCTATTGATGGATTTAATGTAGGATATCCAACGTGAAGGTGTCAAGATGAAATGTAGGATATCCAACATTAAAATGGTGGGATATAAAAAAACCGGGCAAAAGCCCGGCTATTTTGGGAAGGGTTTGCTGGATTAAAAATCCATTACTACTTGTTTAACGAGACCCACGATGCGGCAATTTTCTCCGCACTCTATGGTCTTAAAATTTGGATTAAGCGGGACTAGGTATCTGTTTGGCCAATCTTCAACAAACTTTTTGAGGGTGGCTTCTTGACCACCATTTATATGGGCAACCACGATTTTACCGTTGAGATAATCAGTATCCATAATGTCAGGTTCAACGATAACTATAGATCCTTCTGGTATTGAGGGTGCACCTAATGGATTTGTCATTGAGTCGCCGCGTACTCTCAATGCAAATGCCATGTCGGATACAAGAGCCGTTGTGTAAACCCACTGCTCAGCGTCACCTTCTTTGACACCGGGGTCTGTCATTGTCCAAGACCCTGCTTGAACCCATGATATCAACGGTACTTTTTTAACCGAGAATATTTCTGGCTTTAGATTGACCTTAGGTTCAGGAGAACCATTCCCACTGACAAGCCATAGAGGATCGCATTTTAACGCGTTAGCAAGGGCTTGAAGGTTGACTCCGTTAGGTTGGTAGTCGTCCTTTTCCCATCCTGTAACCGTGACACGATTCACACCAGCTATATCAGCTAGTGCTTGTTGCGTCAGATTCAGTTCCTTTCGCCTTTGGCGGATTCGATCGCTCATATTCATCATGTAGGTAATCCTACCATTTAAGCAGGTAAGATTCTTGACATTGTAATGTTGGATATCCTACATTGTGTGGGTGTCAACTAACAGGAGTTAACAATGCGGAAGTCCGATGTGATTAATTTTTTCGGCGGTGTATGCAAAACCGCCGAAGCCCTTGGAATTAAGCACCCGTCGGTTTCAGAGTGGCCAGAAATTATTCCGGAGGGGCGAGCTTATCAACTCGAAAACATTACCCGCGGAAAACTAAAGGTCGACGTGTCTTTATACCAAAAGCCTAACGATACAGCAGCTTGATTGTAACCACAGGAGTAGGAGGTCAACCGTGGGTAACGAACCTGAATGGAAGATTGATAAACAGCCTGTATGGCTGGTGGCAGCAATTAAAAAAACGATCGCTGAACTGCCTGGCGGATACGCCGAGGCGGCTGAGTGGCTTGATGTTACGGAGAATTCGCTCTTTAACCGTCTGCGTGCCGATGGTGATCAGATTTTCCCGCTGGGCTGGGCGATGGTGCTGCAGTGTGCTGGTGGCTCAAACCACATTGCTAACGCCATTGCGCGCCATTCCAACGGTGTATTTGTTCCGATTGCGGACATTGAAGACGTTGATAACGGCGATATCAACCAGCGCCTGATGGAGTCCATCGAGTGGATCGGGAAACACTCTAATTTTGTGCGGAAAGCGACAGCGGACGGTGTGATTGATGCTGAAGAGCGTGCGCAGATTGAAGAGAACAGCTATCAGGTGATCGCCAAGTTTCAGGAGCATATAACGCTGCTATACCGCGTTTTCTGTGCTTCAGAAAAGAGTGACGCCCGCGAGTGTGCAGCTCCGGGCGCCGTGGCAGATAAATCTATGTGTATGGAGAAATCCGCATGAGCAATTTAACCGCAAATTGTCATTTGCCGCAACTCAGGATGATCCCGGTACCGGGCACTCCTTCGTTTCGGTATGAGCGCATGGTATCGGGTCGCTGGGTTTCATGTAACCACAGTCGCGCGGCTCGAATTGTGGGGGTATTCAACCGGAGGGCTGCCCAATGGTTCAGCAAGTAAACCACAACAGCACGCAGACAATGCTGCCAGCTTTCGCAGCCGGTACCGTAACTATGGGCAGCCGGGAAATAGCCGCACTGACCGAGAAACGCCATTTCGACGTAATGCGCGACATCGAACGTATGTTTGAACAGCTCGGTGAGGATGTTTTGGGGTGTGCGCAAAACTTCGTACACCCCCAGAACGGGCAGGAGTACCGGGAATACCGCCTTGACCGCGAGCATGCTGAATGCTTGGTAACAGGTTATAGCGCCGCGCTGCGCATGCGAATTATCCGCCGCTTGCGTGAACTGGAAGAGCGCTCAGGGACTATTCCCCAGACGCTTCCTGAAGCCCTCCGCCTGGCTGCTGATATGGCTGAACAAAATGCGCAGTTGGCGCATAAGGTACAGCAGGACGCGCCAAAGGTGGCGTTCGTAAACCACTACGTAGAGTCCGGTGGCGCCAAAAGCCTGCGTGAGACGGCGAAGATCCTCAACATGCCGGAAAAAGCGATGATCGACGTGCTGCTGCGTGACAAGGTTTTGTTCCGCCAGTCCGGCAATCTGCTACCTCATGCTCTGCGCCAGCGTGATGGCCTGTTCACTGTCAAAACCGGCACGTCTGATTTCGGTCATGCCTATACGCAAACCCGCGTAACACCTCGTGGCGTCCAGTGGATCGCCGAGCGCTACGCCTCCGAATTGATGGGGGGCTAACGTGACAGAGCATATTCAACCCCTGAACCGATATTACCGGGATCATCACGGCATCGTCGTGAATGTGACGGGTTATGACGCAGCCGGACAGCGTGTTATCTACCGCCGCCCGGGTTACGAATGGGAGTGCGTAGCGCCGCTGATTGTGTTCCGCGCCAGATTTAAGAGGATAGATAAGTGAATATCCTGATTATTGCTTTCAACGATTCGGGGCGCTACACTGCTCAGGCAGCGGCAAAATCCGTTGCCGGGCGTTGCAACCCGGAATCGACCATAGCGCACGACCGCGCTTTAGCGGTTTTTTTGTGCGCTAAGCATTGCCACACTCGCATTATGGTGGGGCGTGCAGGGCAGCCGAAAGGCTGGCCGGTTCCTATGGTCGCCGGTATTGCAACCCCTGTACGTCTCACCACCCATGAGCGTTGCAACTCCGGTGGTGAGTTATTAAAACTGACCATAGAGGCAGCCATCATGGCTACTGTCCCCACTATTGCTCAACCTGAAATCGCCGTAATCAACGGCCAGGCTGTTACTTCCTCACTGGCTGTTGCCGATTACTTCACTAAGCGCCATGACGATATACTAAAAAAAATCCGTGCCCTGGAATGTTCGTCAGAATTTAACGCCCGCAATTTTGCGGCGGTTGAATATACCGATGCTAAAGGTGAACGTCGCCCGGCCTACCAAATCACCCGAGACGGTTTCGCGTTCCTGGCTATGGGCTTCACTGGCAAGCGCGCGGCGCAGTTCAAAGAATCGTACATCACAGCTTTCAACCAGATGGAAAAACCACTAACCAAAACGGTTGATACCTCCAGCGCTGCCCACAATGCGCACGTAGCCTATCTCTACATAGCTGAAATCCATCGCGTCTGGATGGCCCAGCTTTATCCTATGCTGGTGGCCTCTCAGTCCCCAATAGCAACCTCGCTGTATGACTACGTCAACGACGCTGCATTCGTTGCAGGGCTTGTGGATCGTTCTCTGAACGGCGGTAACGGGGAGGTGCGCAAGTGAGCCTGTTAATGACATCTCGCCCGATAGTGATAAACCCTGATCTTGCACATAGCATCGGTCTTAATGAAGCGATTGCCTTGCAACAGGTTAACTATTGGCTGAAAGAAACGACTTCCGGGATTGAGCGTGACGGTGTGCGTTGGATTTATAACACCACGGAACAGTGGCTTGAGCAGTTCCCCTTCTGGTCAGAGTCCACTCTGAAGCGTACCTTCACCCGCCTGAAGTCTATCGGTGTGCTCAAAATTGAGCAGTTGAATAAGTCTCAACGTGACATGACGAACTACTACACGATCAACTATGAGAGCGAACTTTTAGATGAAGTCAAAGTGACTAAATCGAACGGTTCAAAATGCACTACTCCATCAGGTCAAAATGACACGATGGAAGATGCCAAAGTGAAACGATCCAATGGGCCAAAAAGAACCGCTGTCATTAGGTCAAATTGCCCTGATGATCCTACAGAGATTACAACAGAGAATACTACAGAGATTAAAACCCCTTCTTGTCAGGTTGCGGCGCAACCCGACCCGGAAGTGTTGATCACCGATCAGGCGAAATCTTCACTGGCTCATTTGAACCAGGCCACTGGCTCACGGTTCCAGGTCTGCAAAAGCTCGTTGGAACATATCCGGGCCAGGCTGCGCGAAGGATTTACCCCTGATGAGCTGGTGCTGGTCATTGACTACAGCGCTGAGAAGTGGGGCGCTGATATCAAAATGGCTGAATATCTCCGACCAACGACGCTGTTTCTTCCGTCCAAATTCCCTGGCTACCTCCAGTCTGCGACGAAGTGGAACGATGCAGGTCGACCTCGTTGCATCGATGGAAAGTGGGTCAGGAATGGCGATCCTTACTTCAAGGCGAGCTATGACAGTGTGGATTACAGCAGCATACCGGAGGGCTTTCGCTCATGACGACCAACAAATACTGTCAGGCGCTGGCCGAGTTACGTGCTAAACAAACTCATGAGCTCAAAGAAGTTGGGGATCAGTGGCGCACACCAGATCTGTTGTTCTGGGGCATCAATGCGATGTTTGGGCCGCTGATGCTGGATTTGTTCGCTGACGACTGTAACGCCAAATGCCCGGTCTGGTACACCGCCGAAGATAACGCTCTGACACAGGATTGGTCGGAAATGCTGAGATCCATCGGTGGAGCCGCGTTCGGCAACCCGCCATATAGCCGCTCTCAGTACCATGAAAAGCAGGCGATTACGGGCATGAGCCACATCATTAACCATGCTATGGCAATGCGAGAAAAGGGCGGTCGGTACGTTTTTCTCATTAAGTCTGCGACGAGTGAGGCGTGGTGGCCTGAAGAGGCAGATCACGTCACATTTATCCGTGGCCGAATTGGTTTCGATCTTCCTCAATGGTTCGTGCCGAAAGACGAAAAGCAGAAGCCCACCAGCGCATTTTTTGCTGGCGCTATCGTGGTGTTCGACAAGACATGGCGGGGAGAGCGTTTCAGTTACATCAACCGCACCGACCTGGAGGCCAAAGGCTGCGCTTCGATCTCGCTGGCCCAATTTGCAGTGGCAAGAACGCAAACTGATGTGGCGCCGGCGCTGGTCGCTGAGGTAGTGCCGGAGAAATCAGAGGCTGAATTGCCATTAACCCAAAAAGCCATTCTGGAAACCAGTGGAGTAGAGGCGTGGGCCTGTGTAGTCGCGGCGTTTGGCGAGAAAGATGAGTACACCTTTAGCGAGTCAAAGTTTGGTCATACTTGGGCTGCCGACTCCTTGGAAAATCCTGATTTTACCAATGTTTCACCGCTGACGATCGACAGAGCGAAAAAGCTGAGCAGCGAGAGCATCCTAATGGGTGTTAATGCATGGCTGGAAACATTGCCCTTTGATAGCGATAACGTGAAACAAGACATGTCAGAGCGGCTTCGCACGGTTGCCGTTGAATCTGCGAAAGAATACGGCATCAACCACAGTGAATTCATCGCGACCATGGAAAGCCTGGATAAAGCCAAATGGTCAAATATTCGGGGGATCCGCGCCCATGTACGTGAAACGCAGGAATCAAAGGACAAGGCGTTAAACGAATCGCGCGTTTGGCCTCTTGAGGTTGGACTGGTGTTTAACCAGATTGAAGGGGCTGACGCTCTATCTGTTTCACAACAGAACAAGCTGAAAGCCAATATCAACCAGCTGTGGCTGGAGCGTATGCAGACCAGCGAGATCATCACTGTGGCTGGTGGACTTGTCAGCCGTATGCAGGGGGTGGCATGAGGGCTCTGCTGACCCCTGAAGTTGTGCCACGCCTCGGCGTGGTACTGCTCAAACCAGGCAAAGAGTTGATGCCTCTGTTCTCCACTGGCCGTGTGCTGGTGGAGTCAGAGCCGGAGAGTATGGGCAAGCTGTCATCGGGCCGCATTCCCGATGCCAGGCAGCCAGTAGCGGAAGACGAATCCCTGGTTTCATTCTTCACCTACGATCGAGTGATTCAAGCTGCTGGTGGGCTCTCTGGGCTGGATAACTGGCTTGAGCGTAATGTTAAATCCTGTCAGTACCCGCACTCGGAATATCACCATCTTGAGCTGGTGAACATGCGGCACACTCCCGGGGCGCTGCGTGTCTGTTGGCACTGTGATAACACACTGCGCGATCAAACAACTGAGAGGTTGGCGGGGATTGCGAGCCGGAACGTCATTAACTGGGTTATCGATACTGTGCTGCTTAGCCTGCGGGCTAACCGAGAGCGTGAGTTGTCCATTGCTGAATTGTGCTGGTGGGCGGTTTCTGTCGGCGTGGCAGACGCTATTCCTGACTCAATGGCTGCCCGGGCATTGCGATTACCGTATGAGCCATTCCCTGCAGTTTACCGTGAGAGCGACATTGTGGCAGCAGACGACAGGCCGTCGCTGGCACTTCAGAAGAAAGCCAGCAAAGTCTGCAGCGTGCCGGTAGAGCATGAGCAACCAAAGGTGCTGGCGCTGCGGACGGATCCAGAGTCACCGGAATCATTCATGCTGCGGCCTAAACGCCGCCGCTGGTCCTGTACGGACTATACCCGCTGGGTAAAAGCTCAATCGTGTTCAGGATGTCGGCGACCAGCCGATGATCCGCATCATGTTCTCGGTCATGGTCTCGGCGGTACAGCCACCAAGGCCCACGACCTGTTTGTGATTCCTCTGTGCAGAGAGTGTCACGACAAATTGCATGCCGATGCAGCGGCGTTTGAAAAGAAGCATGGCACGCAGCTGGAGCTGCTGTTTCGTTTTCTGGATCGGGTGCTGGCGATCGGCGTAATTGTTAAAGCGTAAGTGTATGGAGCGCTAATCTGAATGAACTTACAGGCCATTGAATATACCCGTATAGAAGTAAGGTGCGCCCTGGCGAATTTATCTGAAGGGACAAAGGGGCAACTGCAGGCGTTTAGCGAACATCCACCGGCAGACAAAAATAAAACGCCCCGCTGCGGGCAGCCTCTTATCGAACTGGAGGGCGGGGAAGGCTGTGGACACTCGCTTGTAAAGGCATTAACCACGCCTGTTTATGTGCTGGAAACGAGAAGCCGGCGGCGACCGTTCCCGCCAATGCAGGATCTGGAATTTAGCTATGCGCCGTGGCGCCGGGTAATCAATTCACTGGATGACTACCAGCAGGCATGGATCCGTTACTGCTATGGTTTCGATCTGAACTTCAGGTACCAGACGCTGATGTGCCAGCATGTATGGAATGAGTTTCAGAATTGCAGGGTAGAGAAGAAGCTGCAATCACGGGTAGTGAAAAAACTGGTCGGCCTTGTCTGGCTGGCAGCGCAGGAGGTGGCTGCGGCCAGAAGCAATGACACATATAAAGAATACGCCGGTGCGGCGCTGGCGCGCATAATGTCTGTGGATCGCTCAACCTGGTTACGGGTGTATGCATCGCACTGGGCGAGATTTAAATCGGCATTCGTCGAACTTGACAATCAGGCGCTGCAAACGGTCCTCATCAGGCGCGAAGGGCTGGAAGTGGCTAATGCGCTGGAAATGTGACCTAAATTTCACTAACTCCGTCTAACGCGCTTGCAAAATGCAACAAAATGAGCCATATTTAAGGCTAATTTGATATTTTGTCAAAACTGTATCTAACCTCGTTTCGGCGGGGTTTTTTTATGTCTTTTGCAAAGACTTCTTGCTGCTGTCGGCGACCAGAGTTATCTGTATGTCACACTATTTTTTAAGGTAAAAGACATGCTAAATCAGCAAGATATGACAGAAGAAGCGAAAGCAATTCTTAATGAACTAAGTACAACGCCAGCGACCGCTGGGGAAATTGCAGAGAATACACACCTGAGCCTTGCACGCTGTGAATTTATACTCACGCAATTAGTGATGGCGGGGTTTTCGTTTTATCAATTCGGATGTTATAAGCGCCTCCAGTAATGGTGGCTATTGGCTGTGAAAATGGGCGGCTGGTGGGTGTTGGAGCACTCCACCAGCCATTCGCTCATGTTTGAGGTCACAAGCGAACCGAGGCCCACCGCTTTAGCGCTAAAGCACAGTGAGCCTATCAGAGTCCCGCTTACTGATCTATGAAAAATACTGTAAAAATAAACAGTGTTGAGTTAATCAACGCTGACTGCCTGCATTATATCGCCACCCTTCCTGATAACTCCATCGACCTGATTGTTACCGATCCGCCTTACTTCAAGGTGAAGCCAAACGGATGGGATAACCAGTGGAAAGGGGATGAAGACTATCTTCGCTGGCTCGATCGCTGCCTGGCTGAATTCTGGCGAGTGTTGAAACCCGCCGGTAGCCTTTACCTGTTTTGCTGCCACCGGCTGGCTGCAGATATTGAAATCTTAATGCGCGACCGCTTCAGCATCCTGAACCACATCATTTGGGCTAAACCGAGCGGTCGCTGGAATGGCTGCAATAAAGAAAGCCTGCGCGCGTATTTCCCGGCCACTGAGCGTGTTCTGTTTGCTGAACACTATCAGGGGCCATGCAAGCCCAAAGACGATGGTTACGCGGCAAAATGTGGTGAACTCAAACAGCATGTGCTGACACCGCTTATTACCTATTTTCAGGATGCCCGGGAATCCCTTGGCGTTACCTCGAAACAAATCACCGAGGCCACTGGTAAGAAGAACATGGTTTCGCACTGGTTTGGTTCCAGCCAGTGGCAGCTGCCGGGTGAAGCGGATTACCTCAAATTGCAGGAGCTTTTCACCCGGATCGCTATCGAGAAGCATCAGCGTGCCGAACTGGCGCAGCCTCATCACCAGCTGGTGGCAACATACCAGTCACTGAACCGTAAATATTCCGAGCTGCTGGAGGCGTACAAATCCCTTCGGCGGTATTTTGCCGTGTCGGTGGCCGTGCCATATACCGACGTATGGACGCATAAACCCGTCCAGTTTTATCCCGGCAAACATCCCTGTGAAAAGCCTGCTGACATGTTGAAGCAAATCATCAGCGCCAGCAGCAGATCCGGAGATGTGGTAGCTGATTTCTTCATGGGCTCTGGTTCCACGTTAAAAGCGGCGATCGATTTAGGCCGTAAGGCCATTGGCGTCGAGTTGGAAACAGAGCGGTTTAACCAGACCGTTGAAGAAATCAGTGCGTTACCAGAAAAATAAACGGCTCACTCAATGAGCCGAAAGCGTCATCAATCGGCTCACCACGTTTGTCATGCTGTGGTGGTCATCTCTTTCAGGCTCAGGGTTTCATCCTCGATATAGCCATGTAGCGCCGCAACCCTGAAGCCTGAATTTCCCCCAACACAGCACCTCGAACATCACTTCGGAGGTGGATTCATGAACCATGCAAACGGGATTTTTGAGCAAACTATGAAATGGATCGCGATGTACCTCCCTTCGGTATACGCAGGTCTGTGCGCCCTGGGCATTTCAGCGCTGATTGACATCAGGGCAGGAAAGCCGAAGCTGTACACCGCAACGGGAGCGCTGATCTGCGGTATTTTCGCCCTAGCCATTTCAGCATTACTTGAATACTTCGGTCTCCCTGCTAATTCCGGCGCGTTTGTGGGGGCGCTGGTGGGCTTCGTTGGTGCTGATCGCCTACGCGATATGGCACTGGCTGTTGTCTCCAGGAGAGCCGGCATCAACACAACGGAGAGCAATAAATGACAGCACGCGGGATCCGCAATAATAACCCCGGCAATATCCGCTGGGGTGACGAGTGGAAGGGGCTGGTGCCAGAAACTCAGCGCACTGATAAATCATTCTGTCAGTTCAAATCGGCGGAGTATGGTATTCGGGCGATGATCATCATTTTGCGCAACTACCAGCGTAAACATGGGCTCTGCACCATCAGCGATATTATAAACCGCTGGGCACCGACTAATGAGAATGACACGCAGGCCTATATCAACAGCGTAGCGAAAGCGACGGGCGTTGATCCCGACCAGCGGATTGATACCAGCGACAGCCGATTCATGATGAAACTGTTGCAGGCCATCATTCAGCATGAAAACGGGGACCAGCCGTACAGCTTTGATGTTTTTGTTAAGGCCATCGATCTGGCGGGGTGACAGATGTTCTCTCTGCTGAAGACATTCTGGACGCCGTTGACGATCATACTGCTGGTGGCCATTGCGTTTGTTGCGGGGGATAGCTGGCGCGATCGGGTGTGGCAAATAAAATGGGCTGACCGTGACAGCGCAGAGTCTTCACTGGCTGCTAACGCGCAGACTGCTGCCCGAATGATTGAACAAGGGCGCATTATTGCCCGTGATGAGGCCGTGAAAGATGCACAAACGCAAGCCGCAAAAGCTGCTGCCACTGCTGCTGGTTTGTCTGCCACTGTTAGCCAGTTGCAGCAACAAGCCAAAAAACTTGCCACCCGCCTGGACGCCGCAAAGTACACCGCAGATCTTGCCGCTACCGTCCGAAGCAAAACAGCCAGCGCCAACGCCGGAATGCTCGCCGACATGCTCGGAAGCCTTGCAGATGAAGCTAAATACTATGCTGGACGAGCTGACGAAAGCTACCGAGCTGGAATGACGTGTGAACGCATTTATGACTCGGTGAGAACATCCAATAATCAGATCGGGTTAATCCGCAAGGACTGAATACCGGAGATCAGTACCGACCACCACACCATTCAGGACACGCATATGGTTACAATCGCATGTGCGGCCAGCGGTCCATCACTGGCATCAACTGATTGCCTGACTCTCCATCGTGCAAATATTCCGATAATCGCCGTGAACAGTTCATGGTGCGCGGTGCCGTACTGTTCTGCAATATACGCGGCGGATTGTTGCTGGTGGGAAGAGCATTACAGCACCATCACCTCATCGGCTAAACGGTGGTGCGGTGATGAATTTACCGCTCGCCGCTTTGGCATCAACTGCTTTCCCTCGGTGCTGCCTGGCTCCTACAACTCCGGGCAGCGCGCTATTGAACTCGCAATTCATTTAGGTGCCAGCAGGATCCTGTTGCTGGGCTTTGACTGCTCAATACGTTACGGCACCCACTGGCACGGTAACCACCAGCAGCTGGCCAACCCGGATAAATTCAGCGTGGCGCGCTGGCATGACGAATTCAGTCGCCTTAATGCCATTGCTGGTGGTGTCGAGATTATCAACTGCTCCCGCTATACGCGGCTGACCTGTTTTCCCCGACAGCCTTTAGAGGCTGCGCTTTCTCAGTAGGACATCTATGGCATTAAGACGAAAAGTCAGCATCCGCGGGATGTACGGGCTTGGTGACTCCATTTATCAGCGCGCATTTGTGCGCCAGTTCCCCGGTGCGTTCCTGCGTACACCGTGGCCTGAGCTTTATTGCGATCTGGATGTGCGGTTTGTTCGCTCCAACACCAGCCTGCGCACTCAGCGTAAAAACGAAGAGAGAACGGGCGTGACTTACGTTCGGGAGCCGGCGAGACCTTCGGAAGTTCTGACCATCTTTTACGGTCCGGAAGAGCTGAAAAAAGGCTCCATTGTCGACGCCATGACGTGGCAGTTTGGCAAGGCGGCCAGCGTGTTCGATTTGCCGTCGTATGGTGAATCCCCTGTGACGGCGGATAAGCCGATCGCCGTGATTCGTCCTGCCACCGTCCGTAAAGAGTGGGCGAACCCGGCACGCAATCCTGATCCGAAATATCTGGCCGCCGCCGCGAGAGAACTCCGCAAGCACTTCTATGTAGTCAGCCTGGCGGATCTGGAAGAAGACGAAGAATGGCTGGTTGGCGAACAACCGGAAGCCGATTTGCAGCTGCATCAAGGCGAGCTGTCAGTAACTGAAATGCTGGCGCTGGTTGAGCATGCGGCGGTGGTGGTTTCCGGCGTGGGCTGGGCGTTACCGGCTGCAATCTGCTACCAAACGCCAGTGTTTATCGTGCAGGGAGGCTGCGGCGCCCATAACGCTCCCCATATCGTTACCGATCCTGATATGGACCTTTCCCGTGTAGGTTGGGCTCAGCCTGATGATTACTGCATGTGCGCCAGCATGGATCACGATTGCAGCAAGTACATTTCCGGATTCAACGACAAATTCAAAGGCTGGTTACATGACATCGTTCTCAAATGAACTGCAAAACGGCCTGGTGTGGTTGCCCGAGCTGGGTATGGGGCGTTATCCCGTTCCCGCCGCCCGGCCATATGATGCGAACTATTTCGCCAGATACCGCCAGATGGCTGAAACCTCAATGGGGCTCCAGCTGACTACGGCGCGCCTGCTGCTGGTTGGTCGCTATTATCTGGGGAAAGTACTGGATGTGGGAATTGGCTCTGGCCAGTTCGTCGAGTGCCGCCCGGACACGTGGGGATATGACGTCAACCCGGAAGGCGTTGCATGGCTACAGGCCCGAATGCGCTGGGCTGATCTGTACGCTGATGATATTACTTTTCCGGCACTAACGTTCTGGGATTCACTGGAGCACATCGACGAACCCGAGGCCGCTGTAGCGAAAGCAGGCCAATGGGTGTTCGTGTCACTGCCTGTGTTCAGGGACGCCGAGCATATATTGAAATCCCGACACTACCGCAAAGATGAGCATATCTGGTACTGGACGCACAACGGTTTGCTGAAGTGGTTTGAGGCTCAGGGCTTTGTCTGCGTCGAGCACAACACGATCGAGAGCGCGCTGGGCCGCGACGGCATCAGCAGCTACGCCTTTAAAAGAGAATGAGGTCTGAAAATGAACGAGCCGAACTATGAGTATATTGGCCGCTGTACAGTGCTGCGCCGGCGTATCAACTGCAAACTCGATACGTTAAGTAACATTAAAGCTGCCATTTCATTATCAGAATCTTCATATCTGATTGATGGTTCACTTGTGCTTAATCACTCTGCAGCAGATTGCATTGAAGATGCTGCGAGTAAATACAGAACGCTGCTCCAGCAGATTACTGCAATGGCGCAGGAACATAATGAATATGCTCCATCAGCTGGCCTTGACGTGATCGATATTCGTCTTTATGGCATCAATTCAGCCGAAGCTGCTGTATCTGGAACGGGAAGCTATGCCGCCGAGAACGCCAAAAGCCTGTAGAAAACGAGGATGCAGGAATACCACAACGGACCGTAGCGGCTACTGTGACGAGCACAAGGGGGATGGCTGGCAGCAGTACAAGCCCGGTCAGACCCGCCACCAGCGCGGTTATGGCACGATCTGGGATCGGCGTCGTATGCGGATACTTGCGCGTGATGGTGGGCTGTGCTGTGAGCACCGCAGGCAGGGGGTGGCAGTTGTGGCAAAGCATGTTGACCACATCATTCCTAAATCTCAGGGTGGTACGGACGACGATGGCAACCTTCAGAGCCTGTGCGCCGCCTGCCACAGGGCGAAGACGGCCCGCGAAGGGCGCAGCAGGGGGGCGGGGTAAAATCTCTCCCGCCTTTGCCTTCCCGGACTGCCCGCCTCGTCAAATTTTTACGCGCCCAAAATAAGAAACTTTTTTCCGGAAGGTTTCGCCTATTGAATCGGAGGTTTTAATGGGTAGTGTTGTGCGATCTTCCGGCGGCGGTCGAAAAAGAAATTTACCCACAGGGCAAACCAGCAAACTGACCAGAATTGCACCGCCTCCTGAATTGATGGGGGATGTGGCGATCCGGTTATGGAAAACCCAGAGCAAAATTTTAATTGAGCGGGGTGTGTTCGAGGTCGAGGATGCGCCGATCCTTCTCGCGTACTGCAATGCGTTTCATCTGATGATTGAAGCCGAAAAAGTTATCGCAAAAGAGGGGCTGACCGTCTCCAGTGAGATGGGCGGCGAGAAGAAACACCCCGCTATTAACGTCAGAAATGACTCTGTTTCTCAGGTTGCCCGTCTGGGTTCGCTTCTCGGACTTGACCCACTGAGTCGACTACGCATGACCAGCGGTAAGAATGATCCGGACGATGCAGGGAATGAATTCGATGAGTTTGATTGATGGCTACATATCCGAACGTCAATGCGGCGAACCAGTATGCGCGGGACGTCGTGAACGGGAAGATTCTGGCATGTCGGTTAACCATTCTTTCCTGTCAGCGTCACCTGGATGATCTCGAACGCGCGAAGGATCCAAACTGGCCCTATCGTTTCGATAAGAATAAGGCTGAACGTTTTTTAAGATTTTCTCAGAAGATGCCCCACACCTCCGGGGAGTGGGCGCGGCGAAAGCTCAGGATAGAGTTTGAGCCCTGGCAAAAATTCTCCCTAGGTGTTCCTTTTGGCTGGGTACGCAAAGACACCGGGTTTCGCCGCTTTACTGAAATCTACATCGAGGTGCCGCGTAAAAACGGTAAATCCGCGATAGCGGCGGCGATCGGCAATTACATGTTTTGCGCCGATGGTGAGTATGCCGCTGAAGTCTACTGCGGCGCCACGACTGAGAAGCAGGCGTGGAAGGTGTTTGCACCGGCGCTGGCGATGGTGAAAAAGCTCCCGTCGCTGCGCCAGAAATTCAGTATTAAGCCCTGGGCTAAACGGATGACCCGTCCGGATGGTTCCGTTTTTGCGCCAATCATCGGTGACCCGGGGGACGGTGATTCACCATCCTGCGCAATTATCGATGAGTATCACGAGCATGATACCGACGCGCTCTATACCACTATGACAACGGGTATGGGCGCGCGTGAGCAGCCTGTAACGCTCATCATTACCACCGCAGGGTATGACATTTCCTCCCCCTGCTATGAAAAGCGTGCTCAGGTGGTTGAAATACTGGAGCGCATCAGGGAAGAAGGCGAAAACGAGGCCATATTTGGCATCATCTATACCCTTGATGATGAAGACGACTGGACAAAGCCGGAAGCGCTGATAAAGGCAAACCCAAACTACGGTGTGTCGATAAAGGAAGGCTTCCTCAGGGCTAAACAGCTGCTGGCCATATCCA
Organism: Escherichia sp. E1130; assembly: GCF_005781065.1. Classification (NCBI taxonomy): domain Bacteria; kingdom Pseudomonadati; phylum Pseudomonadota; class Gammaproteobacteria; order Enterobacterales; family Enterobacteriaceae; genus Escherichia; species Escherichia sp. E1130. The sequence goes on along the minus strand of NZ_VATL01000034.1, from coordinate 31,364 downwards.
CCCCCAGCCAGACCAACAAGATCCTCACCAAACACTTTAACAAGTGGGTGAGTTCGAAAGCCGCCTACTACAACCTGCAGAAGTGGATGGCAGCAGCAGATAAAACGCTGAAGCTGTCGGATTTTGCGGGGGAAGAGTGTTATCTCGGCATAGATCTGGCTTCAAAACTCGACCTTAACGCGGTGGTACCAGTTTTCCGCCGTGAAATCGACGGGGTAAGCCATTATTACTGCGTATCGCCTCTATTCTGGGTGCCGGAAGACACCGTCTACGCTACGGATCCGGCGCTGAAAACGATCGCCGACCGTTACCAGTCCTTTGTTAATCAGGGCGTGCTGGTTCCCTCTGACGGGGCAGAGGTGGATTATCGCCTTATTTACGAAGCGATCCTGAATTTACGGGATACGGTGAAAATAGCGGCGAGCCCGATTGACCCCTATGGCGCCACCGGCCTTTCCCATATGTTGCAGGATGAAGGGCTGGAGCCCGTCACCATCACCCAGAACTACACCAACATGAGCGACCCGATGCGGGAGATTGAGGCCGCGATAGCTGCTGGACGCTTCCATCATGACGGTAATCCGCTGATGACCTGGTGCATTTCTAACGTGGTCGGCAAGTATTTACCGGGTAGTGATGATGTTGTACGTCCGGTGAAAGAGGGGGCTGGAAACAAAATCGATGGCGCAGTTGGCCTGATGATGGGGGTTGGCCGCGCGATGCTGAATGAGCCGAAAGATTTTCTCTCCAATCTCGATCCAGACGAGGACGTTTTATTCCTGTGAAATCACTAATTATCGATGTTGCCGGGCTGTCGGGCTTTGGCGCGCTGGTGGGCGGTATTTATCTCAAATACGGCGCCGCGGCTGCGCTTATGGCTGGCGGTGCCGGGCTTCTGTTATGGGCGCTGCTGGCAGCAAGGGGATCAAAATGCTGATTAATGCCATGTTCAGAAGCAACTCGCTTGAAAATCCTGCTGTTCCGTTGACTGCAGAAGCAGCCGAAAACGACGGCATTTTTAACGGTGATGTGATCGTTAACCCCAAAACGGCGATGAAGCTGGCGGCGGTGTATGCCTGTATTTACGTCATTTCCTCCAACGTTGCCCAGATGCCACTACACGTTATGCGGCGAACCGGGAAGTTTGTGGAGCCGGCGCGGGATCATCCCGTTTTTTATCTGGTTCATGATGAGCCGAACGACTGGCAAACCAGCTACAAATGGCGCGAGCTGAAACAGCGTCATATCCTCGGCTGGGGGAATGGCTACACCCACGTAAAGCGTAATCGCCGGGGTGAAGTTATCCAGCTTGAAGCCTGCATGCCATGGGAAACGACCCTGCTGAATACCGGCGGGCGCTACACCTACGGCATGTACAACGAAGAGGGCTCTTTTGCTATCAGCCCTGACGACATGATCCACATCCGGGCGCTGGGGAATAATCAGAAGATGGGGCTGAGTCCGATTCTCCAGCACGCTGAAACGATCGGTATGGGGATGAGCGGGCAGAAATATACCGAGAGCTTTTTTAGCGGAAACGCCCGCCCGGCGGGGATTGTGTCGGTAAAAGGGGAGCTTAACGATAACTCCTGGGATCGTCTCAAAAAGATGTGGCAGAAAGCCTCTGCCATGCTGCGCAGCCAGGAAAACAGAACCATGCTGCTGCCGGCAGAGCTTGACTATAAAGCACTGACCGTCTCCCCCGTTGATGCACAGCTCATCGACATGATGAAGCTTAACCGCTCAATGATTGCCGGAATTTTCAACGTACCGGCACACATGATCAACGACCTGGAAAAAGCGACATTCTCCAATATCTCCGAGCAGGCCATTCAGTTTGTGCGCTACACCATGATGCCCTGGGTGACGAACTGGGAGCAGGAGATAAACCGTCGCCTGTTCACCCGGGCCGAACGGGAGGCCGGATATTACGTCCGCTTTAACCTGACAGGCCTGCTGCGCGGCACGCCGAAAGAGCGTGCTCAGTTCTACCATTTTGCCATCACCGATGGCTGGATGAGCCGCAACGAGGCCCGCGCCTTTGAGGATATGAACCCTAAAGAAGGGCTCGACGAGATGCTGGTGAGCGTTAACGCTGCCGACCCGGCAAAAGATTTTAAAGACGACGATAAAACGGAGGGCAATTCCGATGAGTGACGATCGGGAAACACGCTGCTACAGCGGCGAGGTCAGGGCCGAGCAGCATGATCAGCAGCCGACGCGCATTATCGGTTATGGCTCGGTGTTCAATTCGCGATCTGAACCGCTATGGGGGTTCCGCGAGATTATTAAGCCAGGCGCGTTTGATGATGTGCTGGGCGACGATGTGCGCGGCCTGTTCAACCATGATCCTAACTTTATCCTGGGGCGCAGTGCGTCCGGCACGCTGACGGTTTCGACCGATGAGCGTGGTTTACGTTATGACATCGAAGCACCCGACACCCAGACCATTCGCGATCTGGTGCTGGCACCGATGCTGCGCGGCGACATCAATCAGTCAAGTTTTGCCTTCCGGGTCGCCCGGGACGGCGAGCGCTGGTATGAGGATGAAGAGGGCGTCGTCATCCGTGAGATTTCGCGCTTCTCGCGTCTCTTTGATGTCAGCCCCGTAACGTATCCGGCGTACCAGGAAGCAGATTCCGGGGTTCGCTCCCTGAAAGCCTGGCAGGAAGCTCGCGACAGCGGCGCGCTGAAGCTTGCCATTAACCAACGAATGGCGCGCGAGCGCGTCCTGACACTTCTTAATGCATAAGGAAACATCCATGAAGCTTCATGAAATGAAACAAAAGCGCAACACCATCGCGACCGAAATGCGTGCACTGAACGAAAAGATCGGGGATAACACCTGGACTGATGAGCAGCGCACTGAGTGGAATAAGGCTAAATCCGAGCTGGAAGGGCTGGATGAGCGTATTGCCCGCGAAGAAGAGTTGCGCGATATGGATCAGAAATACATTGATGATAAAAGCGATGAACAGCGCGACAATCTGGATAAGGATAACGGTAAAAAGCCGGACGAACAGCGCGGACAGATTTTTGATAAATGGATGCGCCACGGCGCCAGCGAGCTGACTGCTGAAGAGCGTAAGGCCCTGCGTGAACTGCGTGCTCAGGGCGTCGCGCCGGATGAAAAGGGCGGCTACACCGTGCCGGATACCTTCCTCGCGAAAGTGGTCGAGCAGATGAAGGCTTACGGTGGTATCGCCAGCGTAGCACAGATCCTGACAACCTCTGATGGCCGCACCATGGAGTGGGCTACCGCCGATGGTACTGCTGAGGTGGGTGTGTTGCTGGGCGAGAACGAAGAAGCCGGTGAAGAAGATACCGAATTTGGCATGGACAGCCTGGGTGCGCTGAAAATGACCTCTAAAATCATTCGCGTATCTAACGAACTGCTGCAGGACAGCGCGATCGATATGGAAGCCTATCTTGCCCGCCGTATCGCGGAACGTATTGGGCGCGGTGAAGCCCGCTATCTGATTCAGGGAACTGGCGCTGGTACGCCGAAGCAGCCGAAAGGTTTGGCGGTATCTGTGACCGGCACCATCCAGACAGCCGCTGCAACGGCGGTGAAATGGCAGGAAATTCTGGCGCTCAAACACAGCATCGACCCGGCTTATCGCCGCGGGCCGAAGTTCCGCCTTGCTTTCAATGACAGCACCCTGAAACTTATCAGCGAAATGGAAGATGGTCAGGGCCGCCCGCTGTGGTTGCCGGACATTGTTGGCGTGGCTCCGGCTTCGGTGCTGAACGTGCCATATGTTATCGATCAGGAGATTGATGATATCGGGGCGGGTAAAAAGTTCATGTTCTGCGGTGACTTTGACCGCTTCATTATCCGTCGCGTGCGCTACATGATCCTGAAGCGCCTGGTGGAGCGTTACGCTGAATTCGACCAGACCGGCTTCCTGGCGTTTCATCGCTTCGACTGCATTCTGGAAGACACTTCTGCCATTAAAGCGCTGGTGGGCAAAGGCAGCACCAGCAGCTGATAACTCCTGACGGAATATCGTATGCCGCTTAACGCGGTTTTTTTGTGCCCGCTTCCGGCGGGCACAGGAGGATTTATGCTGCTCAAAATGGAGGAAATCAAAGCCCAGCTCAGGCTGGACGAGGATTTCACCGATGAAGACAGTCTGCTGGAACTGATGGGGCAGGCGGTGCAGAGCCGGACGGAAAACTTCCTCAACCGCAGGCTTTATGCAACGGCAGCCGATTTGCCAGAAGACGATCCCGATGGCCTGGTGATGCCGGATGAAATCAAGCTGGCGCTACTGTTGCTGGTCACCCACTTCTACGAGAACCGCTCAACGGTCACCGAGGTTGAAAAGCTTGAGTTGCCGATGAGCTTTAACTGGCTGGTTGGGCCTTACAGGTATATCCCGCTATGAAACTGCGACAGGCGCAGACCAGCGCCACCTACCTTTTGCCTGACCCGGGCGAGCTGGATAAGCGGATAGCGATTCGCCTGCGGGTGGATGAGCCGAATGATGATTTTGGTGTATCTCCCACGTACCCGGATGAGATCCGAACTTGGGCGAAGTTAGCCCAGCCCGGCGCAGCGGCTTATCAGGGCTCTGTACAGACGGAAAATACCGTAACGCATTATTTCACGATCCGCTGGCGAGCGAAGATAACCGCCGATCATGAGGTGTTCTGCGAAGGGCAAGTTTATCGCATTCGCCGCGTGCGCGATCTGAACAGCAGACGGCGTTATCTGCTGCTGGAATGTGAGGAGCTTGGTACGGATCGAGGGGCCAGCTATGCAGAACAAAGCATTTTTACACGTTGATTTTGAACAACCGAAAGAGTTGGTTTTCAATCGCGCCCGCATGCGCCGGGCGTTTGTCACCATAGGTCAGGTGCATATGCGGGATGCCCGCCGTCTGGTCATGCGTCGGGGACGCTCTGCGCCCGGCGAAAACCCGGCATACCGTACAGGGAAACTGGCCCGCTCAATAGGTTATTACGTTCCCCGTGCCTCCAAACGACGTCCGGGCCTGATGGTGAAAATTGCACCCAACCAGAAGAACGGCGAGGGGAATCGCCATATTTCCGGGGCCTTTTATCCGGCGTTTCTGTTTTACGGTGTGCGGCGCGGCGCTAAGCGTAAAAAAGGTCATCATCGCGGTGCGTCTGGTGGTAGTGGCTGGAAAATTGCTCCACGTAATAACTACATGACCGAGGTACTGGAGCGTCGTCGCAGCTGGACACGGTATGTGCTGTCGCGTGAGTTGCGCAAGTCCCTGCGTCCTCAGAGAAGGAAAAAGAAATGAAACTAACGCCGATTGTGGCCGCACTGCGCGCCCGCTGCCCGCGTTTTGAACATCGGGTGGGTGGTGCCGCGCAGTTTAAGGCGATCCCGGATGCCGGAAAACTGAAGCTTCCCGCCGCCTATGTGGTACCGGCGGAGGATGTAACCGGGGAACAACGCTCCCAGACTGACTACTGGCAGGATTTGACAGAGGGATTTTCTGTGATCGTCGTTCTCAGTAATGAGCGTGACGAAAAAGGCCAGTGGGCATCCTATGATGCGGTGCATGATGTGCGTCATGAAATCTGGAAAGCGCTTCTGGGATGGTGCCCGGATCCTGACGCCCATGAAATTCAGTACGCTGGTGGTATGTTGCTGGAGCTGAACCGCTATGAACTTTATTACCAGTTCGACTTCACGGTGAAATATGAGATCGATGAGGCTGACTCCCGCCAGCAGGATGATCTCGACGCGCTGGAAGATCTGAAGACACTCAGTATCGATGTGGACTATATCGACCCCGGCGGCGGGCCAGACGGTAATATTGAGCACCACACCGAAATCACCTTCCCGTAATCTTCTACCTGGAAAAAATAATGTTTGTGAAACCCAAAAGGGGGCGATCTGTTCCGGATCCGACCCGCGGTGATCTTTTGCCTGAATCTGGGCGAAATGTGGAAGTAAACGCCTACTGGTATCGCCGCGAAGCTGCTGGCGATATTGAGAAAATCTCGCGTAAAGGGGATAAAAATGACCGTAAGCTTTAGCACCATCCCGGCTGATAACCGGGTGCCACTATTTTATGCTGAAATGGATAACAGTGCCGCAAATACCGCGCAGGACAGTGCGCCGTCTTTGCTCATCGGGATGGCGCTGCCTGAATCGGATATGCCACTGAATCAGCTGGTGATCATGCCATCGAAGGATTTAGCTAAAAAAATGGCGGGCCGTGGCAGCCAGCTGGCGCGCATGGTTGAGGCATACCGCCAGGTTAATCCATTTGGTGAACTCTGGGTGATTGCCGTTCCTGATAATGGTGAAGCGGCTACGGGCACCATTACCATTACCGGCACAGCGACCGATGCGGGTACCGTGAACCTCTACATTGGCACCCGTAAGGTACAGGTGACAGTGGCAACGGGGGACACTGGCGATCAGGTGGCACAGGCCATGCTGAGCATTATCAATAATAACCCCGATTTGCCTGTCAGCGCGGAATATCAGACGACTTCTGCCGGGGAAGCGCAGGGCACGGTTATCCTTTCTGCTGTGAACAGCGGGTCGGTGGGCAACACGATCCCATTAACCCTGAATTACTACGGTACCGCCAGCGGTGAAGAGATCCCTGTCGGCCTGAGCATCCAGATCGGCAAAATGAGTGGCGGCGCAGGCGATGCGGATTTGTCGGCGACGATCGCTGCTATGGGCGATGAGCCGTTCGACTATATCGGGCTGCCGTTCAATGACCCCAGTTCGCTTCAGATGATGGCCGTTGAAATGAACGACAGCTCCGGGCGCTGGAGCTATATCCGCCAGCTGTATGGTCATGTGTATACCGCTAAAACGGGTTCACTGTCTGACCTGGTGGCCTATGGCGATACGTTCAATTATCAGCACATCACTATTGCTGGGTACGAAACAGAGGTGCAAACGTCTGTGGATGAGCTGGTGGGTTACCGCCTGGCGCGCGCAGCGGTATTCCTGCGCATCGACCCTGCCCGTCCGACACAGACTGGAGAACTCACTGGCGCTCTGCCTGCGCCGACCGGCAAACGCTTTACCATCACTGAGCAGCAGTCACTGCTGACACATGGCATTGCGACCGCTTATACGGAATCCGGCGTGCTGCGCATCCAGCGTGACATCACCACCTATAAGACCAATGCGTATGGCGTGGCAGACAACAGTTACCTCGACAGCGAAACATTGCATACCAGCGCCTATGTGCTGCGCCGACTAAAATCGGTGATCACCAGCAAATACGGTCGTCATAAACTTGCCAATGATGGAACGCGTTTTGGCCCTGGCCAGGCGATTGTCACGCCTGCGGTTATTCGCGGTGAGCTTGGCTCAACCTACCGTCAGCTTGAACGTGAGGGGATTGTCGAGAACTTTGACCTGTTCCAGAAATACCTGATCGTTGAGCGCAACGCGAACGATCCGAACCGTCTGGATGTGCTGTTCCCGCCAGATTATGTCAACCAGCTGCGCGTGTTTGCTGTGCTTAATCAGTTCCGCCTGCAGTACAACGAGGAGGCCGCATAATGGCAAAGATTGCGGGAACGACCTATTTCAAAATCGACGGCCAGCAGCTATCAGTTACCGGCGGCATTGAAGTCCCCATGAACACCAAAGTCCGTGATGACGTGATCGGCCTGGACGGATCTGTTGATTACAAAGAAACGAGCCGCGCAGCGTATACGAAGGTCACTGCCAAAGTTCCGAAAAACTTTCCCGTCGACAAAATCACCTCGTCTGATGTCATGACCATCACATCTGAGCTGGCTAACGGTCAGGTGTACGTGCTTTCCAATGCCTGGCTGCACGGCGAAGCTAACCATAACCCCGAAGAGGGCACGGTGGATCTGGAATTCCACGGTGAAGAAGGATTTTACCAATGACAAAAGAGCTGAAGCTTAAAGAGCCGATCATGGCTCATAACGAAAAACTGCATGTGCTGGAACTGCGTGAACCGTCATATGACGAAATCGAAGCGATCGGTTTCCCGTTTACGGTTTCCTCGGAGGGCGCGATTAAAATTGACAGCTCCGTTGCTCTGAAATATATCCCGCTGCTGGCGGGTATCCCACGTTCGTCCGCGGCGAAACTGGCGAAACTCGATATTTTCAAGGCCAGCATGCTGATCCTCAATTTTTTTACTCAATCGGCGGGGGAGACAACCTCAGAAACCGGCTCTACAACACCGCTCACTTCTGGCGACTAAACCCCATTGAGCTCCGGCGGGCGGCCATATCTGAATTTCTGGAGCTGGAATCGGAGGCCGTCCGCATTAATGAGGAAATAAAGCATGGCTGACAGTTTCCAGTTAAAGGCCATCATCACCGCCGTTGATCAGCTATCCGGCCCGCTGAAAGGGATGCAGCGGGAGCTGAAGGGGTTCCAGAAGGAAATGGCCGGTCTGGCGCTGGGGGCTGCGGCGGCCGGTACCGCGATTCTCGGTGCGCTGGCGATGCCAATAAACTCCGCGATTGGTTTTGAATCAAAAATGGCCGACATCCGTAAGGTAGTTGACGGCCTGGACGATAAAAAAGCCTTTGCGCAGATGAGCGACGACATTCTGACGCTTTCCACCCAGCTACCGATGGCGGCGGAAGGGATTGCAGAAATTGTCGCTGCTGGTGGTCAGGCCGGTATCGCCCAAAACGATCTGATGCAGTTCGCCAGTGATGCGGTGAAGATGGGGGTGGCATTTGATACCACCGCCGAAGAATCGGGCCAGATGATGGCGCAATGGCGCACGGCATTTAAGCTGACGCAGGATGATGTCGTTGTCCTCGCCGATAAAATTAACTATCTGGGGAATACCGGCCCAGCTAACGCGAAGAAAATATCGGACATCGTTACGCGGATTGGGCCGCTGGGTAGTGTTGCCGGGGTAGCCTCCGGAGAAATTGCGGCAATGGGGGCCACCATCGCCGGGATGGGGGTGGAGTCAGAGATAGCCTCAACCGGCATCAAAAACTTTATGCTATCGCTGACTGCAGGCAATTCTGCCACGAAGGCACAGAAGCAGGCGATGGCTTTCCTAAAGCTGAATCCGAAGAAACTCGCTGAGGATATGCAGAAGGATTCCCGCGGCGCCATGCTGAAGGTGCTGGACTCGTTGGCGAAGGTGCCAAAAGCTAAGCAGGCCGCCGTCATGAACGCGCTGTTCGGCAAGGAATCTCTCAGCGCGATAGCTCCCTTGCTGACCAATCTGGATCTGCTGCGCACCAACTTTAAACGTGTCGGAGACGTTCAGGAGTATGGCGGCTCAATGCAGAAGGAATATGCCTCACGTGCCGCCACGACGGAAAACCAGCTGACCCTGCTGAAAAATAGTGTCAACGCGATTTCTGTGACGCTTGGCGATACTTTCCTGCCAGCCATCAACGAGGCCGCTAAAGCGGTTATGCCTTATCTGGAGCATGTCAGGGAATTTGTACGGGCTAACCCGGAGCTGGTGCAGTCTGTGGCTAAGTTTGGTGCCGCATTGCTGGCTGTTGGTGTATCGATCGGCACCTTGTCCCGGGCGATTAAAATCCTTAACAGCGTTATCAATTTGTCTCCGGCAAAAATAGCCATAGCAGCCCTAGCTGCGGGGGCCATGCTGATTATTGATAACTGGGATGAGGTTGGTCCGGTTATCAAGGAGGTATGGCAGGAGGTGGATAAAGTCGCACAGGCAATGGGAGGCTGGGAAACGGTGATCAAAGGTGTCGGTCTGGTAATGGCGGGTTCATTTACGGTTAATACGATTGGTTCCTTGCGTCAGTCCGTGCTGCTGGCAGACCAGCTATCTGGCCTGCTGGGTAAAATCGGCAAAATGGGAGTCATGACTCTGACAATTGGTGTTGCCGTGTCTCTCTTTAAAGAACTGCAGGATATGGAGCAAGGGGCGAAAGATGCCGGGATGGACGTGGGTTCTTTTGCTGTGCAAAAGATGCAGGCGAAAGAGCGCGAGCGTGGCTACAATGGGTTTATTCCCCGGCTGAAAGAGATCCTTGGCATTGACAACGCCATTCCGGAAGGCCGCTATCGTCCCTCCGTACCGTTAAACAGAAACCCAAATGTTCTTGATCGTGCGGCGACACCCGGTGCGCAGAGAAGTGAACTGAAAGTGACCTTCGAAAACACTCCCCAGGGTATGCGCGTGACAGATATTCCGGCATCCGGCAATCCTCTGATGGGTATTTCTCACGATGTAGGCTATTCGCCCTTTAAAACCTCTCGTTAATCCGCTCCGGCGGTTCCTTCAAAAGGTGAAACCATGGCATTTTTTTCTACGCCAGACTGGCGCGATCGCCTGCGCGATGCGTCATTTCGGGGTGTGCCTTTCTCTGTAGAGGACGATGACGCATCCTTTGGTCGCCGGGTACAGCTGCACGAATATCCCAACAGGGATAAGCCCTACACGGAGGATCTTGGTAGAGCGGCGCGCAGGCTGACCATCAATGCTTACGTGATCGGCGGCGATTATGCTGACCAGCGGGATCGCCTGATTGCCGCTGTGGAGACGAACGGCCCCGGCACACTGGTTCACCCTCAGTATGGTGAAATGCAGGGCAGTATAAACGGCACTGTGAAGGTGTCACACAGCAGTGCAGAAGGGCGCATGGCGCGCATTTCGTTCGAGTTTGTGGAGAGCGGAGAGTTAACCTTCCCGGTTGCGGGCATGGCGACGGCGCAGCGCCTTGATGAGTCAGGCGGGCTGTTTGACGATGCCATTGACAGTATGTTCTCCGCGTTTGGCCTCTCCGGTATTCCGGACTTTATCCAGAATGACGTGATTGCCGATGCCACGGCGATGATCAATACCGTTTCCGAAGCATTCAAAATGGTCGATTCCGGCGTGTCGGCGGCCATGCGGCTGCTGCAGGGAGATTTATCGGTCATTCTGATGCCGCCCAGCACAGCGAATGATTTTGTCAGAGCGCTTCAGAAAGCCTGGCGGGCGGGCGATCGTCTTAGTGGTGATACCTCCGATTTGGTCACGATGATAAAAACCCTGTCCGGTATTACGCTGGATCCTGGTCTTTCGCCGCGTGGCACCTGGTCCACTGACTCTGGTTCTGTGGTCACCCAAAAAACGCAGAGTAATCTGGTCGCGGCGGCCATTCGGGCAACGGCTATCAGTACGGCCACTGTTGCTGTGACGACGCTGGCGCAGCCGCGTGTCTCGTCAGGCCAAATTACCGGAACGACAAGCGATTCGGACATTATCACTGTCACGCACCCGGCGCTTGATGGTATGCAGATAGTCAGCCGCGCCAGTCCGCCGCCAAACTGGGACGATCTCACTGACATCCGGGCAGCGCTCAATGCGGCAATAGACCAGGAGCAGTTGCGGATCAGTGACGATTCTCTGTTCCAGCAGATATCCACGATGCGTACAGACCTGAACCGTGATATTTCGGCGCGGCTGGCGCAGGTAGAGCGTACAGCACAGAGAACGCCGGATGATGTTCTGCCCGCTCTGGTACTGGCCGCTGTCTGGTATGACGACGCCGGGCGTGAATCTGACATTTTGACCCGTAATCCTGTCCGCCATCCCGGCTTTGTGCCGGTTGAACCGCTGAGGGTACCGGTACGATGAATAATACTGTTTTTTTGCGCATCAACGGGCGCGAATGGGGCGGCTGGACATCGGTTCGTATCAGTGCCGGCATCGATCGTATTGCCCGGGATTTCAACGTTGCGATTACCAGCCAGTGGCCCGGTAGCCCTGATGGCACCCTGCAGATTAAAAATGGCGATAAGGTAGAGGTGTTGATTGGTGAAAATCTGGTGATAACTGGGTGGGTTGAAGCGCTGCCGCTGCGTTACGACGCCAGCAGTATTACCCGCGGTATTGTTGGCAGAAGCAAAACAGCCGATCTTATTGACTGCAGCGCGGCGCCTGCTCAACAGAGCGGGAAAAATTTGTTTCGTATTGCCAGCTCGCTGGCTCAGCCATTCGGTGTTGACGTTGTTGATGCCGGTGCACCAGCTACGGCTGTGATTGATGCTCAGCCTGAGCATGGTGAAACGGTAGTGGATTGCCTTAATCGCCTGCTGGGCCAGGTTCAGGCTTTGGCGTATGACGATGAGCAGGGGCGGCTGGTGCTGGGTACACCCGGAAGTGCCAAAGCCGTCACAGCGCTGGTGCTGGGGGATAATATCATGTCCTGCGATACCGAGCGTAGCGTGCGCGACCGCTTTTCCAGCTATCTTGTCACCGGGCAGCGCCCCGGCACTGACGATGATTTTGGTGAGGCCACGATTGCCGCTATTCGCCAGAGCACCACTGATTCTGGCGTAACCCGCTACCGCCCTCATACTCTCCAGCAGTCCGGCACGGCCACTACCGACAGCTGCAAATCCCGCTGTGAGTTCGAGGCGCGCCAGCGTGCAGCTAAAACGGAGGAGACAACCTACACCGTACAGGGCTGGCGCCAGGGGAACGGGGAATTGTGGAAGCCAAATCAGTCCGTAGTGGTTTATGACCCGCTGAATGGTTTTGATAATGAAACGCTGGTGATCGCCGAGGTGACTTACAGTCAGGACAATAACGGCACGATCACTGAAATCAGGGTTGGGCCGGCTGATGCTTATCTGCCTGAGCCGACAAAGCCGAAGGCGAAGAAGAAGTCCAGTGGAGAGATCGATTTCTGATGAATAACTCCCTACAGAATATTGTGACCCGCGCTGTTATTACCGCACTCGATACCGCGAAAAAATGCCAGGCGGCCGGGCTGAAGCTGATTGCCGGTGACTCCAAGGAAGGGGTTGAGCATCTTGAACCTTATGGTTTCACCTCCGCCGCGCAAAACGGTGCTGAGGCAGTGGTGCTGTTTCCCGGTGGCGACCGCTCCCACGGCATGGCGGTTATTGTTGCCGACAGGCGATACCGGCTTAAAGGTCTTGCCCGCGGCGAGGTTGCCATTTATGACGACCAGGGCCAGTCCGTTACATTAACCCGCGCCGGGATCGTTGTTGATGGTGGCGGGAAGCCAATCGTGTTCAAAAACGCCCCTAAAGCCCGCTTTGAAATGCCGATCGAATCCACTGGCGACATCAAAGATAACTGCGATGGTAGCGGTAAAACTATGGCTCAAATGCGCGTAACGTATAACGGCCACACCCATAAAGAAAACGGCGACGGTGGTGGAACGACCAACAAGCCAGACCAACCCATGAGCTGACACTATGATCCTCTATGTTAATGGAATCCGAAAGGATGCCACGGATCCGCTCGACCTTTTGACGCGCGCCGTGGTGATTTCTCTTTTCACGTGGCGCCGCGCTGAGCGGGACGATAAAACCCCGCAGCCATACGGCTGGTGGGGCGATACCTGGCCCACGGTTCAGAATGACCGTATCGGCTCACGTCTGTATCTGCTGAAACGCCGGAAACTCACCAACAAAACCCCGCATGACGCCCGCGAATACATGCAGCAGGCGCTGGCATGGATGACGGAGGACGGTGTGGCGGCGCGCATTGATGTGACCTCTGAGCGTACCGGAATAGACACACTGGCCGCTGGCGTAACGGTTTACCAGCGGGACGGGGCCATTCACAACATTACCTTTGATGATATCTGGAGCGAACTGAATGGCTGACAGTCAATTTGCACGCCCTGAACTCCCGCAGTTGATCGCCACTATTCGCAGCGATTTACTGACGCGCTTTAAGCAGGATGCGGTATTGCGGCGCATGGATGCGGAAGTCTATGGAAGGGTGCAGGCCGCCGCTGTACATACGCTGTATGGCTATCTTGATTATCTGGCCCGCAACATGCTGCCTGATTTGTGCGATGAGGACTGGCTTTATCGCCACGCACGCATCAGGCGCTGTCCACGAAAAGATGCTGTTGCCGCGACGGGGTTTATCCGCTGGGATGGGCTAGGCGGTACACCAACCCTGCCGGCTGGCACGCAGATCCAGCGCGACGATCAGGTTACTTTTACCACTACCCAAACCGTTAAAGCCTCCGGCGGCCTGTTACGTGTGCCAGTTGTTGCCGATGTGGCAGGGAGGGCTTGGAATACTGACGACGGCATTGCGTTGCGCCTGGGCACGCCGATTAGCGGTATTCCATCCACCGGGTACGCCGACACGCTGAACGGTGGGGATGATGTGGAGGAACTGGAGACGTGGCGTGCGCGCGTGATGGAGCGCTATTACTGGATCCCGCAGGGCGGCGCAGATCCGGACTACATCATCTGGGCGAAAGAAATTGCCGGAATTACCCGCGCCTGGACGTTCCGTCATTATCAGGGGACGGGTACCGTTGGCGTGATGGTTGCCACCAGTGATCCTGCTAACCCGGCACCTGCAGATGATGTTGTACAGTCAGTGCGCGCGCATATCCTGCCACTTGCACCTGTTGCCGGCGGCGGCTTGTTTGTCTTTGCTGCAACTGAGCATGTTATCCCGATGACAATCGCCCTGGCAAAAGACACGCCTGAAATCCGCACGGCGGTCACCGCTGAACTGAATTCGCTCATGCTTCGTGATGGTCAGCCGTCCGGGAAGGTCTATCTGTCGCGTATAAGCGAAGCAATCAGTCTGGCTACGGGGGAAGTGGCACACCAGTTGCGCGCACCGACCATAGACGTCGTGTTGGGGCAGACTGAACTACCTGTTCTGGGGGACATAACATGGGGAACCTATACGGAGGCAGATGGATAACGATGGCACTGGATGATGAATACGCTCAGCTTTTATACCATCTTTTACCGCCAGGCCCGGCATGGGAAGGTAAAAATGCGTTGCTTGATGGGCTGGCTCCTTCACTTACTCGTGTGCATCAGCGCGCAGCTGAGTTGATGACAGAGATTGACCCAGCAAAAACGACAGAATTGATAGATCGTTACGAAAAACTTTACGGACTGCCTGACTCCTGCGCACCCGATGGTGTACAGACGTTGCAGCAGCGACAGCAACGTCTGGATGCAAAAGCCAACGTATCAGGTGGTATTAACGAAAGGTTTTATCGTGAGCAACTGGATGCGCTTGGGTATACCACAGCCACTATTGAACAGTTTCAGAATCTGGACAGCTCGCCGGATCCTGAATGGGGAGAATTCTGGCGTTATTACTGGCGTGTCAATATCCCCTCCGACGCCAACATCAACTGGCAGACCTGCGCCAGTACTTGCGATTCAGCGATCAGAACGTGGGGCGACACCGTAGCCGAGTGTGTGATTGATAAGCTTTGTCCCTCTCACACAGTAGTTGTTTTTGCTTATCAGGAAGGAGAAGAAGATGCATCGAATTGATACTTCCACCGCCCAGACTGACAAATTTGGTCCGGGTAAAAACGGTTTTACCAATGGTGATCCTGCAACTGGTCGACGTGCAACGGATCTCAACAGCGATATGTGGGATGCTGTGCAGGAGGAAATCTGTAGCGTTATTGAGAAATCCGGCATTGCACTGAACAAATCACAACATGATCAGCTATATGAAGCGATTGTCCAGCTTATTACAAATGCCGTGCCGGATGCCTTACTTCGTAAAAACAACCTGTCTGATCTTGTAGATAAATCAGTTGCCCGGGCAAATCTTGAATTGAAAACAGCAGCGATAAGAGATGTGCAGACATCCAAAGATGATGTCACTACAGGTCGGGTGTTGGTTAATGGTAACGCACTTGCATTACGCTCTGCTTTTGCGAACGGTGCGATCAATTCTGCTATTACTGATACCAATAATCTACCTGCGAATTCTGTTAGTTTCGTCTATGCTTCAGCTGCGCACTCTCCTGGATATGAGGCATCTGTACTTGATTATGCTGGGCTGGGTGGTGATTATAATGTCCAACTTGCCGCGAGTTATTCAACTCCGGGCATATTTAAATTTCGAACAAAAAATGGGGATGTTAAAACGTGGTCGGATTGGTCCAGTTTTATAACGTCTTTTGGGGGGAGCGTCGATTATCTAGATAATGCCAGATATTACAAAACACGTGCCAATTTCTGGCAAGGAGCTGGTGGTTTTGCCGGTCAGTATACCAATCCTACTGCGCCGTTCTGTACGGGATTCCCGTTCACGACACCAAAAGGTGTTTCACAATACCAGCCAATTTGCAAAGGAGTAACACAAACAGATTTTTATGGATTCGGTTCGGCTGTTAGTTTTGGCGCGTTGCGTAGTGGTCAGGCCGATTTTGGGCAGGCGGTTATCCAGATCATCGGCGATAATGGGCAGAGTGCTGAGTTTTATTTTGATATTGGAAGTAATTTGTCATTTCCAGGACAGGTGCGGCCAGGTAGCTTCTCGAATTTTGACGAGCGTTACATCATGCGTGATAGTGTGAGTTATGCTGGTTTTGCGTCAAATAATGAATCACTCCCTTACATGAGAAATGCGAACTCTGGAAATGTTGTTTACCTTGCGCGGCAGGATTGGGCAAGCTCTAATTTTGTTTCATCAATACAATTAGGAGCTGCCGCTTCAGTAGGAGGCGTCAATATTAGCGGAAGTGCGTATATCAATGTACCTGCCGGGTGCGTTATTACCGGACTTACTGACTCAGGTAAAGAGGATAGCCTCATTGACAACATCGATTATGCCACTTACAAACCTATACAGAAATATATTAACAATGCATGGGTGACAATCTCAGGATAATTAAATGCAAAATATTAAAAGATTTACTCTTGTAGAACCAACTGATGTTCAAAAGAAAAAATTCACTAACCCTGAGGGCGTAATGCCGCAATTTTTGTGTTCTGAGGATGGACAAGACTGGTATGAGTGTCAGGAGTTATTTTCAGAATACACGATAAAAGTCATGTATGACAAAAATAATGTTGTTCGCTCTGTCGTTGATAAGCCGTTACCAGGACGCGGAAATATTTTTCCTGTATCAGCATTTTTTCCATTAGACATGAGCGTTGCCGAGGTTGAAGGCCCTCTCCCTGAGGGCTTTAATATGGGTGGGGGGTGGGTTTTTAATGGTGTTGATGTAGTGCCTCGCATCCCCTCGGCTGAGGAGCTGGTTGCTATAGCTGAAACTACAAAAGTGAAATTAATTGACGCAGCCAATAAATCAATATCCCCTCTTCAGGATGCAGTTGACCTCGACATGGCCACTGATGAAGAAACTGCACAATTGCAGTTGTGGAAAAAATATCGTGTGCTGTTAAGCCGCGTGGATACTAGTGAAGCACCTGTTATTGAGTGGCCGATTACACCATATTGATTAATTTCATCAATAAAACCTGCCCTTGTATCTAAGCATTGGCAGGTTTTATTAGTTTAGGTATTAACCGTTTTATATTTATTTGATAGGAGTACGCGAATTTTGTTGGTTAATTTAATTTCAATGTATTTATGTGAAAAATAAGCCATGGTCATGGATGTAAATAATAAAATCATAAATCCAATAGTGTTATGCATAATTCCTGGGGTTATCTTTTCGATATAGCGTGATATGAAATATGCAAGGGGGTTGTGTAGCAAGTACCATGAAAATGATATGTTTCCGAGTACGATGAAAAATTGTGGTGTAAATTTTAAAATGTAATCATTTTGTAGGGCAAACAACAAAACCAAGAAGAAGAAAGAAAGTGCAGATAGCAAACTATAGCCACCAAGTTTATGATTGATAATGCCCGCGGCAATCAGAACCAGACAGACAAAAGAGAGTATGCAGCTTTTAATTTTTATTTTTTTGTTTAATGCTATGTACGCATAACCTGCAAGAACACCAATTCCAAATTCAAGTATTATCGGATTTGTTAAAAATCGAGCCGAAACAGAATGGAAATTATATCCGCCTGTAGAAAATGTCAGTTCTGGCATCAGAAAATAAACAACAGCCAGTGGAGTTAAAAACCATAACCCCAATGCTATAAATCTGTTTTTAAAAAGCAAGCATATTGAGAATGCTAAATAGAAGTACAGCTCATAATTAAGAGTCCATCTAATATTATACATACTGTTGCTGTCTATATATAATGGAGCAGGATCAGTAAGGTAAGGATGAAAGGTTAGAGCGCTAAGAAGGTTTGCCGTTTTATCTGAGTAGTGAAACGTACTCATCGCGCCACTAGTTAAAAAAGCAAATAAAAGAATAATATAATACGCTGGAATAATTCTCGTTAGCCGGTTTACTACGAAGTTGATGCTTGATTTGAGGCCGGGTGCCTTATCATGTGTCACATATACCATGATGAAGCCACTGATTACGAAGAAGAGATCAACACCTATTGCTCCCCAACCGAATAACTGATCTGGTATCGTTCTGTCTGCGCCATCAGGCACCAGATAAAAGCGATAATGGAACAGCACTACTGACAACGCAGCTAATCCACGTAATATTTGAATAGATTCGATTTTACTTTTCATCATTTACCGATATAGCCAATCCATTTATTGATAAAGCCTCTTGCGAGGCTTAACGTTTTTCGCGTCCGATCACTTTATCAGCTGCCACGCGGGACAGGAATCCCGAGCGGCTACCGTACTCAGGGTGTGCAGCGACAAACTGATCGATACGGCGGATCAGCAGCGAAGGAAGAGTGACATTGATTTTTTCCGCCTTCCCCATCAACCGGGTAACGTCCACATCAACCAGCGCCCACACCACACCAGCATAATCGGGATCGGCCAACCAGTTTTCCACACTGGTGGCTTGCGGCACAGCTTCGCCATCTTCCACTAGTAATTCGATATGTGCGTCGATAGCCTCGCGGACACTCTCAATCGCATCCTGATAGTTGTCGCCACCAGAGAAGCAGCCGGGAATATCAGGCACGCGAACGCCGAAGGATGAATCGCCTTTATCAATAGCAACGGGATATAACATTTTACCTCCAGTAGGTGGGGCTTAAAGCCCCGCCTGTTTTTTGATACTTTTGAGTGTTGGTAGCGGTATGTCTTTCTGTGGATGTTTCACCGTTACCAGCCCTTTTTTCTCTGGGTGCTTAAACTGGTGATGACTGCCTTTTACTCTAACCAGATACCACCCATCGGCTTCAATCATTGCTATTGCATTCCTGCTATCCATCCTCCGGCTCTCTGTGTTGTTTTGATGGGGTTATAGTAACCCTATCGGGGCTGGGTGTCAATGTCTTTTGGGGTTATTAGAGTTATAGAGCAGCTATTTTATATCAGAAGAACCAGTCATCTGCCGACTCCCAGACTTCTTGAAGCATTTTTTCCACGTTCTTCCGGGCTTCATCTTTATCCGCTGCACGGAAGACAGATAGACCATCGCTTCCAGCTGGTTTAACGATAACTTCAATGTCCTGGTATTGTTTACTCAGGCGCTTTGTCATTTCTTCCTGAAGTGCGGAAGGCGCAGTTTTCGGTAACTTTCCGTATTTTTCTTTGGCAATACTGATTTCGACACGCATTTTGATAGCTCCTATACTGGTTGAATAACCAGTTATATTTAACTGGTTATATATACAGTGTCAAGTTAATGGCTGCGTCGATCAGGCGAAAATCATGCTGCAGATTTATGGCACAAAAAAACCAGCCCTTTAGAGGCTGGCTTGTTTGTTTTGGAGCCGCGGCTCCTTTACGTATCCTTTTTTGTCCCACTACCGTCTGGTCGGTGTCCTGCCGGAACTGCTAACTTCATGTTTTTGCTGGTGCTGTCCTTGCACTGTCCTGCTAAAGGTGGTGGAGCTGGCGGGAGTTGAACCCGCGTCCGAAATTCCTACGTCCTCGGTACTACATGCTTAGTCAGTCTTTACATTCGCTTGCCAGCTGCGGACGGACACGCCACTAACAAACTAGCCTGATTAAGTTTTAACGCTTCAACCCCAGGCAGGGCTTCCACGCGATCTCTTTTGGGTTTGACCTCTCTTGATCCCCGTCCTAAGAGCGGAGGCTAGGGAGAGAGGGCTCTAAGCAGGTTATTAAGCTGCTAAAGCGTAGTTTTCGTCGTTTGCGACTATTTTTTGCGGCTTTTTACGAGGCCAACCGCCCCTCGGCATGCACCTTGGGTTTCGCAAATCCCGTCGAATCCAGAATCAGCCCCAATGTGTAACGTTAAGTATACCAGATTTTTGAGCGCCATGACTAGCCCCAAAGGCGTTATCATCCTGGAATTAGCACCTGCATAGTATGATTTTTCTTCGATTAAGCAATGGGATGGCTACATCAGTGTCAGATTTGACAGTCGACAAGATGTTCATTCGCGCCACCGGATAGGGAGGCGCGGTGAAGATTTGATTAGTATCGCTTATATAGGTTTAACGGTGCGCGTTTTTCATGATACGTGCTTTATCAACCTGCCATTCGCGTTCTTTGATATCAGAACGTTTATCGTGTTGTTTCTTACCTTTCGCGACGCCGATTTTTACTTTGCACCAGGCATTTTTCCAGTACAGGGAGAGCGCCACTACGGTATAACCTTCACGGTTCACTCGGCCATAGAGAGAGTCAAGTTCGCGCTGGTTGAGAAGCAGTTTGCGGGTGCGAGTAGGGTCGCACACCACGTGCGTGGAAGCCACTGCCATCGGCGTGATGTTTGCTCCAAACAGGAACGCTTCTCCGTCGCGCAGAAGGACATAGCTGTCGCTAATATTGGCTTTTCCTGCGCGCAGGGATTTAACTTCCCAGCCTTGCAGGGCAAGTCCCGCTTCGAACTCTTCTTCAATAAAGTATTCGTGACGGGCGCGCTTGTTAAGCGCGATGGTCGCTGAACCAGGTTTATGTGCTTTTTTCTTCGTCATAAGCGTCGTGAATCATCGGTAATCTGAAATCGAAAATACCCCATATCAATCCTGCGGGGGACAAGGCTCTATCTTAGCATGAACCGGATGTTACCCAGCGCCGGGATAGCGTTTTTTTTACTGCAGGATAAATGATATTATTTGTTGGATTTTTGTTGATGGAAATTGTTATGCCTCAGATTAGCCGGACCGCACTGGTACCCTACAGCGCGGAGCAAATGTATCAGTTAGTGAATGACGTTCAGTCTTATCCTCAGTTTTTACCAGGGTGTACTGGAAGCCGGATTCTGGAGTCCACTCCTGGGCAGATGACCGCTGCGGTAGATGTGTCTAAGGCTGGGATCAGCAAAACGTTTACAACCCGCAACCAGTTGACCAGTAACCAAAGTATCCTCATGAGTCTGGTTGATGGACCGTTTAAGAAATTGATCGGCGGCTGGAAGTTTACGCCGTTGAGCCAGGATGCGTGCCGTATTGAGTTTCATCTCGACTTTGAGTTTACCAATAAGTTGATTGAACTCGCCTTTGGCCGTGTGTTTAAAGAGCTGGCAGCTAATATGGTGCAGGCTTTTACTGTTCGTGCAAAAGAGGTCTACAGTGCCAGGTAAAATTGCCGTTGAGGTGGCTTACGCATTACCCGAGAAACAATACCTGCAACGGGTAAGATTGCAGGAGGGCGCGACGGTTGAAGAGGCGATTCGTGCAAGTGGTTTGCTGGAACTGCGAACTGATATCGATTTAACTAAAAACAAAGTCGGCATTTACAGCCGCCCAGCAAAACTGAGCGATACCGTGCATGATGGCGATCGGGTGGAGATTTATCGTCCTCTCATTGCCGATCCGAAAGAGCTTCGCAGGCAACGAGCAGAAAAATCGGCGAATAAATAACAGCCAGAAAAAAGGTGCTCACTGAGCACCTTTTTTAATCGCTATAAACGGCAAATTTTATTCGTTGCCAGTCAGCGCAGGTTTGTTATCAATATTGGTCAACACACCGCTGCTGTTAAAGGTCAGCGTCAGCGTTTGCTGCGTTACACCTTCATGACCTGGTTGCTGACGGAACACATAGAACCAGGTATTCGTACCAAATGGATCGGACATCAGCGGTGTACCCAATGCGTACGCAACTTGTTGTTGCGTCAAGCCAACACGTATTTTGGATACGTCGTTAGCGGTCAGATAGTTCCCCTGGTTGATGTCAGGACGGTAAACCACTCGCTCCAGAGTGGAACAGCCTGCGGTCAACATCAATAGTACTGCTGCTGCAGCAGTCAGCGTTTTACAGCGCATAGTGATTTGATTCCTTTTCGGGCCCGAGCAGTACGTGGCTCATCTGTAATATGCCGATGATAATAGACCTTTCATCACTTTAAAACCTTTTGCTTTCCGGTCTTACGGCGTTTTGCTGTTTACTCTGACCGTGAAGCAGGAAAAAAGTTTACGCCGCAAGCAGTTCTTTCGCATTCGCCAGTGTGTTACGTGTGACTTCACTGCCACCAAGCAGGCGCGCCAGCTCCTGTAACCGCGCTTTTTTGTCCAGCGACTCCATATGAGTTTCGGTCATCGCGCCATCGGTTTCTTTGCTGACAAAATAGTGTTGATGACCGCATCCTGCGACTTGCGGCAAATGGGTAACGCACATCACTTGGGTTGATTCGCCAAGCTGACGTAGCAGTTTGCCGACGACTGCCGCTGTCGGGCCGCTAATCCCTACATCCACTTCATCAAAAATCAGTGCCGGGGTTTCCATTTTACGCGCGGTAATGACCTGGATTGCCAATGCGATGCGGGACAATTCACCACCGGATGCGACTTTGGCAATAGGCTGCATTGGCTGACCTGGGTTGGTGGTTACCCGAAACTCAATACGATCGGCACCGTCAATACCCAGGTGATGCTCGTCAAATTTAACATCAATCGTAAACTGCCCATGTGGCATAGAGAGTGCATGCATACTATCGGTGATCTGCTGTGCCAACTCATTTGCATAATGCTGGCGTTGCTGGTGTAACGCGCGTGCCGTTTCCAGTGCTTGCTGATGATGTTTCGTTACCGCCAGCGCGAGCGTTTCTTGTGAGTCGGCCTGATCATCCAGTTGCTGCTGTTCTTCCAGTAGCGACTGGTAATACTGTGGCAATGCCTCAGGGCTGACGTGATGTTTACGTGCCAGCGAAATCTGTTTTGAGATGCGCTGTTCAAGTTCAAACAAACGGTTGGGATCGAGATCCAGGCGATCGCAGTAGTGGCGCAGTTCGTCGCTGGCTTCAGCAATCTGGATGGTAGCTTCTTCCAGCATATCAAGTACGCCGGACAGTTTGCTGTCCATGCCAATCAATTCGCTCACCAGTTGTTTAGCCGTGTAAAGCTGACTTTGCAGGTTTGCGTCTTCAGCGTCGGCCATTAATGCCAATGCATTCTGGCTGGTAGTCAGTAATTGACCGCTGTTCGCCAGACGTTTGTACTCTTCGTCAATTTGCTCAAACTCTCCGGGCTGCGGATTAAATTCGTTAAGTTCTTTTAATTGGTATTGCAGCAGTTCCGCACGGGCGGCGCGTTCCTGACTTAGTTGTTGATGGTGCGCGAGGTCGCGGCAGCTTTGATGCCACAATTGATAACGTACGGTCATTTCCTGGAGCAGAGAGGTTTCATTGGCATAGCCATCAAGCAGGAATTTTTGGTGCTCGGATTTGGTGAGTAATTGATGAGCGTGCTGACCATGGATCTGAATCAGCAACTGACCCAGTTCGCGCAGTTGTGACAGAGGAACAGCTGTACCGTTGATGAAACCACGGGAGCGACCATCGCTACTGATTACGCGACGAAGCAGGCATTCACGGCCATCTTCCAGTTGATTTTCTTCCAGCCAACGCAGAGCCGCTGGTGTATCTTTCAGTGAAAAACGGGCGCACAGATCAGCGCGAGCAGCGCCGGTACGCACCATGTCGGCTTCAGCGCGACCACCGAGACAAAGGCCGAGGGCATCTATCGCAATAGATTTACCCGCGCCGGTTTCACCGGTTATTACGGTCATGCCGCTGTGAAAATCAATCTCAAGCTCACGAACGATAGCAAAGTTGCTGATGGTCAGTTGTGCCAACATAGTCGTTTTCCTGTATGAAAAACCATTACTGTTATTGTGTACAGTATAAACTGGTTTTATATACAGTAAAGAGGCTGGCGTAAAATTAGAATAATTTTTTTGACCAGCCGAGCTTGGTGCTTAATGTATTGAAATAGCTGTAATCTTTCGGATGAATCAGATTCAGATGGTAATCACAGCGACGAATCAGGACATCTTCACCTTCCTGAATCGGCAGTGCTATCTGACTGTCGCAGCTGATTTCCAGGTCGTTACGGCGATGCGAAAAACGCAGACGGATAGTGCTGCTGCTGTTTATCACCAGCGGCCGCGCTGACAACGTATGCGGGAACATTGGCACCAGGGTTATTGCATCCAGAGAAGGCGTCAGTATTGGTCCCCCTGCCGAGAGGGAATAGGCAGTGGAGCCTGTAGGTGTCGAAATAATCAAACCATCGGAACGCTGAGAAAACGCAAAGATCTCGTCGATATATACTTCGAACTCAATCATATGCGCAACTTTGCCTGGGTGAAGTACCACTTCGTTAATCGCTGTGCTGATGCGTTTCTGGCAATCTTGCTGGCAGACTTGTGCTTCCAGCAAAAAACGTTTCTCGCTGATGTAGTGGCCTTCCAGCACATCGGCTAATTGTTGCTGGGCGTTATCGGGGTCAAGGTCAGTCAGGAAACCCAGGTTGCCACGGTTGATTCCAATAACTTTAATATCGTAACGGGCGAGCGTGCGCGCCGCGCCCAGCATATTACCGTCGCCTCCAACAACTACCGCGAGATCAGCCAGTTGCCCAATCTCCGCGAGCGTGCCAGTTTTCACATTCTTCAGTTGCAGTTCGTGAGCGATTTGTTGCTCAACGATGACCTCGTAACCTTTTGTGCACAGCCAGCGGTAGAGCATTTCATGTGTTGTCAGTGCAGTAGGGTGCCGTGGGTGTCCCACAATGCCAATACACTTGAAATGATTATTCATTTTTCCGAGGTCCTTGTTGCGAAGATTGATGACAATGTGAGTGCTTCCCTTGAAACCCTGAAACTGATCCCCATAATAAGCGAAGTTAGCGAGATGAATGCGAAAAAAACGCGGAGAAATTCATGAGTAGTAAAGAACAGAAAACGCCTGAGGGGCAAGCCCCGGAAGAAATTATCATGGATCAGCACGAAGAGATTGAGGCAGTTGAGCCAGAAGCTTCTGCTGAGCAGGTGGATCCGCGCGATGAAAAAATTGCGAATCTCGAAGCTCAGCTGGCTGAAGCTCAGACCCGTGAACGTGACGGTATTTTGCGCGTAAAAGCCGAAATGGAAAACCTGCGTCGTCGTACTGAACTGGATATCGAAAAAGCCCACAAATTCGCGCTGGAGAAATTCATCAACGAATTACTGCCGGTGATTGATAGCCTGGATCGTGCGCTGGAAGTGGCTGATAAAGCTAACCCGGATATGTCCGCGATGGTTGAAGGCATTGAGCTGACGCTGAAGTCGATGCTGGATGTTGTGCGTAAGTTTGGCGTTGAAGTGATCGCCGAAACTAACGTGCCGCTGGACCCGAATGTGCATCAGGCCATCGCAATGGTGGAATCTGATGACGTTGCGCCAGGTAACGTACTGGGCATTATGCAGAAGGGTTATACGCTGAACGGTCGTACGATTCGTGCGGCGATGGTTACTGTAGCGAAAGCAAAAGCTTAATTTTTGTTTTCGTAATAAATCACGGCCCAGCATGCGAATGCCGGGCCGTTTTCGTTACTCCGCCACACTCTCGCGCAGCGGTTTTACAGGAAAAACTTTTACCTGCTTAATCATATTGTCCTGAACGTCGAGAATATCGATATCGTACTCGCCAATACGTACGCGGGTGCCAGCGACAGGGATCTCTTCCAGCGCTTCAAGAATGACGCCATTAACGGTTCGAGCATCATCTTCCGGTAGATGCCAGTTAAAGGCTTTGTTAATTTCTCGCACGTTGGCGGTGCCATCGATAATCACCGAACCGTCGTTTTGCGGAGTGACTTCTTCGGCAAGTGTTGGCGACATGGATGTGGTGAAATCACCGACTATCTCTTCCAGAATATCTTCAACCGTCACCAGCCCCTGAATGTCTCCATACTCGTTGACGACCAGGCCGACTTTCTTTTTGTTGCGCTGAAACTTGACCAGCTGCGTGCTGAGTGGCGTGCCTTCCGGGACAAAATAGATCTCGTCCGCGGCGCGTAGCATGGTTTCTTTGGTGAACTCTTTTTTCTCCGACATCAACCGCCAGGCTTCACGCACACGCAGCATACTGATGGCGTCGTCCAGCGAATCACGGTAGAGCACGATGCGCCCGTGAGGTGAGTGGGAGAGTTGGCGCAGAATCGATTTCCAGTCATCGTTGATATCAATACCGATAATTTCACTGCGCGGCACCATGATGTCATCGACAGTCATTTTTTCCAGATCGAGTACCGAAAGCAGCATATCCTGATTGCGACGGGAAATTTGTGAGCGCGATTCGTGCACGATGGTGCGCAACTCTTCTTTGCTCAAAGAGCCGCTAACCACGATATCGGTTTTGATGCCCATCATGCGCATTAACATGCGGGTAATAGCGTTCAGCAACCAGACCAGCGGCATCATCAAAATTTGCAGCGGTGCTAACAGAAAACTACTCGGATAAGCGACTTTTTCCGGGTACAGCGCGGCAATGGTTTTCGGCAATACCTCAGCAAAAACCAGTACGACAAAAGTCAGCACACCAGTCGCAATTGCCACGCCCGCATCGCCGTACAAACGCATCCCAACAATAGTGCCGAGCGCGGAGGCAAGAATATTGACCAGGTTATTGCCGATTAACACCAGGCTTATCAGGCGGTCTGGCTTACGCAGCAATTTTTCGACGCGTTTGGCCGAGCGATTGCCCTGTTTTGCCATATGCCGCAGACGATAGCGGTTGAGTGTCATCATTCCGGTTTCGGACCCGGAAAAATAGGCTGAAATGACCACCATGATGATCAGAATAATGATCAACGTAGTAGTAGAAATGTGTTCCAGGGGAAACTCCTTTTCTGGGTTTAGCTGATTAACTGCTGAACAATTCGGCTGCCGAAGTAGGCCAGTGTCAGAATGACTGCACCCGCGACGTTAAACCAGACGACGCGGCGTCCACGCCATCCTTCATGATAATGTCCCCACAGCAGCACAATATAGACAAACCACGCCACGATAGAGAGCACAGCCTTGTCGATATTTTCCATGCTAAATAAGTTGTGCATGTAGAACAGGCCAGTGCAAAGAGTAAGCGTTAACAGCACCACGCCAATCTGCGTAATATGGAACATTTTACGCTCGATACTCATCAATGGCGGCATTTCCTGACTGAATGCCAACTTTTTGTTCTTCAGTTGGTAATCAATCCATGCCAGTTGCAACGCGTACAGGGCGGCAATTATCAGCGTGGCGTAGGAAAAGAGCGATAAGCCAATGTGCACCAGCATCCCGGGCGTGGCTTCCAGATGGGTGATGTATTCATTGGGCATGAAGGTCGCCAGCGCCAGGTTGATAAGCGCAAAGGCATAGACAATGGGTAGCAGCAACCAGCCACGATTGCGAGAAGCCACAATGGTCATTACCGTACAGATCATCAAACTGACCAATGAACCAACATTCAGCAGGCTGAGGTTTTGTCCGCTATCACCGTCGGGCAGGATGCGGGCTTCCAGAGCGATTGCGTGGCAGACCAGCGCGATGACCGCAGAAATAATAGCCATGCGCCGCCAGCCGCCGTTTTTTTGCAGCAGACCGGGAACAATCAGCGCAAGACTGACGGAGTAGGCGACAAGCGCGAGCAGAGCAAAAACGGGCATAGTAATGTCGACAGTTTGAGCAATAAGAAAGAGAAGCAGTATAGCGTCAGGTGAACGCTGCTCCAACCGTTGCATAACAACAAAGACGCCTTCATGTTATACTGCGGCAAAATACTGATGATGTGTCGCGATTGCGGCCAACCGTTTCCACCCCAGGCGAGAGACAATGTTTGATAATTTAACCGATCGTTTGTCGCGCACGCTGCGCAATATCAGTGGCCGTGGACGCCTCACTGAAGACAACGTAAAAGATACGCTGCGCGAAGTGCGCATGGCGCTGCTGGAGGCGGACGTCGCTCTGCCGGTAGTGCGTGAGTTTATCAATCGCGTAAAAGAGAAAGCGGTTGGTCATGAAGTTAATAAGAGCCTGACGCCGGGGCAGGAGTTCGTCAAAATCGTCCGTAACGAACTGGTTGCGGCGATGGGCGAAGAGAACCAGACCCTGAATCTGGCTGCGCAACCGCCTGCGGTCGTGCTGATGGCGGGCCTGCAAGGTGCCGGTAAAACAACCAGCGTGGGCAAACTCGGTAAGTTCCTGCGCGAGAAGCACAAGAAGAAAGTGCTGGTTGTTTCTGCCGACGTTTATCGTCCGGCGGCAATCAAACAGCTTGAGACGTTGGCAGAGCAGGTGGGCGTTGATTTCTTCCCTTCTGATGTTGGTCAGAAACCGGTAGATATCGTTAACGCGGCGCTGAAAGAAGCCAAACTGAAATTCTACGACGTTCTGCTGGTGGATACCGCCGGTCGTCTGCACGTTGACGAAGCGATGATGGACGAGATCAAACAAGTCCATGCGTCGATTAATCCGGTTGAAACCCTGTTTGTGGTTGACGCCATGACCGGTCAGGATGCTGCCAATACGGCAAAAGCATTCAATGAAGCGTTACCGCTTACCGGCGTAGTGTTGACCAAAGTGGACGGCGATGCCCGCGGCGGTGCGGCGCTCTCTATTCGTCACATCACTGGCAAGCCTATCAAGTTCCTCGGTGTTGGCGAGAAAACAGAGGCGCTGGAGCCGTTCCACCCGGACCGTATCGCTTCCCGTATTCTCGGCATGGGCGATGTTCTGTCGCTGATCGAAGATATCGAAAGCAAAGTTGACCGTGCGCAGGCAGAGAAATTAGCCAGCAAGCTGAAAAAAGGCGACGGCTTCGATCTCAACGACTTCCTTGAGCAGCTGCGCCAGATGAAAAATATGGGCGGCATGGCCAGCCTAATGGGCAAGCTGCCGGGCATGGGGCAGATCCCGGATAACGTCAAGTCGCAGATGGACGATAAAGTGCTGGTGCGTATGGAAGCCATCATCAACTCGATGACGATGAAAGAGCGCGCTAAGCCAGAAATCATCAAAGGTTCGCGTAAGCGTCGTATCGCTGCCGGTTGCGGTATGCAGGTGCAGGACGTTAACCGCCTTCTGAAGCAGTTCGACGACATGCAGCGCATGATGAAGAAAATGAAGAAGGGCGGAATGGCGAAGATGATGAGAAGCATGAAAGGGATGATGCCACCGGGATTTCCTGGTCGCTAAATGACCTTATGCGACAGAGTTATTAACTGCTGATTGCATTTTCTCCAGAAATCAGTAAAATTTTCGGGCTTTTAATATGACACCGGACTCCGTTCCTCGATGGGGTCCGGTTGTTTTATTCACACAAGAGGATGTTATGGTAACTATTCGTTTAGCACGTCACGGCGCTAAAAAGCGTCCGTTCTACCAGGTTGTTGTCGCTGACAGCCGTAATGCACGCAACGGTCGCTTCATCGAGCGCGTTGGTTTCTTCAACCCAATCGCTAGCGAAAAAGAAGAAGGCACTCGCCTGGATCTGGATCGCATCGCTCACTGGGTTGGCCAGGGCGCAACTATTTCTGATCGCGTTGCTGCGCTGATCAAAGAAGTAAACAAAGCAGCTTAATCTGTCACGGTGGTCATGATGAGCAAACAACTCACCGCGCAAGCACCTGTTGATCCCATCGTTTTGGGAAAAATGGGTTCGTCTTACGGTATTCGTGGGTGGCTCAGAGTGTTTTCTTCCACCGAAGACGCCGAAAGCATTTTTGACTATCAGCCCTGGTTTATCCAGAAGGCGGGTCAGTGGCAGCAAGTCCAGCTGGAAAGCTGGAAGCACCACAATCAGGACATGATCATCAAGCTGAAAGGCGTTGACGATCGTGATGCGGCGAACCTTCTGACGAATTGTGAAATTGTCGTGGATTCATCGCAACTGCCTCAGCTTGAAGAGGGCGACTACTACTGGAAAGACCTGATGGGCTGCCAGGTAGTAACCACTGAAGGCTACGATCTCGGTAAAGTCATTGACATGATGGAAACCGGATCCAATGACGTTCTCGTCATTAAGGCAAACCTGAAAGATGCGTTTGGTATCAAGGAACGTCTCGTACCGTTCCTCGATGGGCAGGTTATCAAGAAAGTCGATCTCACTACTCGTTCAATCGAAGTAGATTGGGATCCTGGTTTTTAAACCACCGGATAAACGGTAAAAGACGGCGCTATGTGGATTGGCATAATTAGCCTGTTTCCTGAAATGTTCCGCGCAATTACCGATTACGGGGTAACTGGCCGGGCAGTTAAAAATGGCCTGCTGAGCATCCAGAGCTGGAGTCCTCGCGACTTCACGCATGACCGGCACCGTACCGTGGACGATCGTCCTTACGGTGGCGGACCGGGGATGTTAATGATGGTGCAACCTTTGCGGGACGCCATTCATGCAGCAAAAGCCGCGGCGGGTGAAGGCGCAAAGGTGATTTATCTGTCACCACAGGGACGCAAGCTTGATCAAGCGGGCGTCAGCGAACTGGCAACGAATCAAAAATTGATTCTGGTGTGCGGTCGCTACGAAGGTATAGATGAGCGCGTGATCCAAACCGAAATTGACGAAGAATGGTCAATCGGCGATTACGTTCTCAGTGGTGGTGAGTTACCAGCAATGACGCTGATTGACTCTGTTTCCCGGTTTATTCCGGGAGTACTGGGACATGAAGCCTCAGCAACGGAAGATTCCTTTGCTGAAGGATTGCTGGATTGCCCGCACTATACGCGGCCTGAGGTGTTAGAAGGGATGGAAGTTCCGTCAGTGTTACTGTCGGGCAACCATGCCGAGATACGTCGCTGGCGTTTGAAACAGTCGCTGGGCCGTACCTGGCTTAGAAGACCTGAACTTCTGGAAAACCTGGCTCTGACTGAAGAGCAAGCAAGGTTGCTGGCGGAGTTCAAAACGGAACACGCACAACAGCAACATAAACATGATGGGATGGCGTAAGCCCCCGAGATATCAGTTTACCCAGGATAAGAGATTAAATTATGAGCAACATTATTAAGCAACTTGAACAAGAGCAGATGAAGCAGGACGTACCTTCCTTCCGTCCGGGTGATACCGTGGAAGTGAAAGTATGGGTTGTTGAAGGTTCCAAAAAACGTCTGCAGGCATTCGAGGGCGTGGTTATCGCTATTCGTAACCGCGGTCTGCACTCTGCATTCACTGTTCGTAAAATTTCCAACGGCGAAGGCGTTGAGCGTGTCTTCCAGACTCACTCTCCGGTAGTTGACAGCATTTCTGTCAAACGTCGTGGTGCTGTTCGTAAAGCTAAACTGTACTACCTGCGTGAGCGTACTGGTAAGGCTGCTCGTATCAAAGAGCGTCTTAACTAAGATTTCGCTTAAGCGACATCCTGTTAAGAAGGGCTGGCCAATTGGCTGGCCCTTTTTTTATTTATTGAAATTGCGTTTACGGTGCACTAATCGTAAGCGTCGTCTGAGTAC
>NZ_VATL01000033.1:0-4794 GCF_005781065.1 Escherichia sp. E1130 | reverse complement strand
CGATTTATTCAACAAAGCCGGGGCTACATCATGTAAACCACCCATGTTCAATAACACCCCGTTACGTAACATTTTTCTGTCTTACGTATAAAATACATGATTTTTACAATAACATGATAAAATAGTAGAATAGTTAATATAAAGTGCAAGATCGGAATCAAAAAAACATCCTGACTCCAAAATACAAATGCGATATATTAACATTATTTTTAATATGATATCAAATGCTGATAGTGTAAATAATGAGCATTAAAATAATATTCATTTTTTATTTTAGAGAAGTTGATAGCTTTTAGTATGGAAATAAATTCTATTTGTCATTTAAGTCAAATAATTGTTATTCTGAATTATATTAATACCAAAATCACCTGAACATTCACTGGTTCCTGTCACTGGACGATGCGCAAGACAAACTCGACTGCTGGCGCAGGGAATACAATTATGAAAGGATGCATATCATCATTAAATGATATTACTCTGGAAGAATTCATCCGAAGCTTCCGGAAAGACGAAGGTCTCTGATTTAGAACTTTACTTTTTTGAGCTATGGTCAATTCGGCCGGGGCCACAAAAAATAATTGGAACTAAAACTGGTCTATTTACAAACATACTGGCTGTATTTATACCTTTTTTCACTCAGGCCTGTTCCTGTTTATCTTTCGGGTACAGAACGCGCCATGATCTGTCTGAATACAGACGACAAGTGTTTCAAGGAAATGTATAACTTTTAACACATGAAACAATTCAATCTATCATGCGAATTTCTATCTTAGCAATAAGATAATTACACTTGAGAGGTGTGTTACTGCACTCACGTGTTAGCGAGGAAGAGCAATACTCAGTGCGCTAAAAGAAAAATTGATTTTTATCAAAAAAAAGATAATGTTATGATTTGCTCTTTGTTGGTTATTATATTGAATAATATAATAATTTACTGGAGTTCCGCTGCTATTGTAATTTAATTTTTGATTTATTTTGTTGCACAATTAAAATCAACCACTACCATACCTTAGCAATAATGAAAGCTTAATATCTTAAGCGTTATAGGTGGCACAAAGGTGAGGAGACTCTGGTTTTTGCTGGTTATTTGCATATAGTTTTGTTTGCATTGTATGCCTGTTGATTGTTTATCTCATGATAAAGAGATAAACAATCAAAGCTTTCATATTATACGGATGTTAACGATGGCAAAGAACGAAGTTATTGTTTGGACTGTGCACTGCAACAATTTTGTTGTATCACAACGACTTAAATAGACACAGATAGTTAACTTTGTTCTATGCTATAAAAACCAATAATTCTAATGTTTTGATTTTCTTTGCGTAACAAAAATCAACTATTTCTTTGTGTTTAACATCGGTTTAGTTTACTGAGGGCGGTAGCTTTTATGAACGCAATGATACGTTCACAAAAAAGATATTTTATCGATAAATAAAATCATTAGCTTAATCAATAATTATCATCCTTATATTTACCACTAAAGATGTGATGTTATCAGAATCAGCCCCAGATTGATATAAACTCTTTGTGTGGAGGTAATGTCAATATATTGATATTTCGTCAAAATGATCATGCCCCATATCATATTGAAATATACGATTTATTTTATATATAAATTATATTTCATGTGATATAACGAGTGTTTTGTTGAATTAATAATAGGAGGGAAGTATGCCACATTCAGCCGAGGATATCCGTGCTAGTTATCCAGTACCGGTTTTTAACTTCATTGTTGATATTGATGGTGATGTTATCCCGTTCAAAAGTGTGAGTGGGCTTAATGTAAATTATCCTAAGATTATCTATCGTGATGGTATGCGTGGATTATTTATTATGCCAGGCCTTTATGAGCCACCGGAGATCACGTTTACCAAAGGTGTATTTTCAGGGCAATGCCGTCTTTACGAGTGGCTAAATACCGTGAATTTTAATGAAGTGGATAAAAAAGATGTATTGGTCAGCTTAACCGACACAAGCGGTGAAAGACTGATCCTTTCATGGACATTGGTTAATGCTTTCCCGACAGGAATTAATGCCCCAGATCTGAACGCCGACAGTAATGAAGTTGCCACTATATCAATGACACTGGCATGTGATCGTGTTATGGCCAACTGTCTAAATTAAACCATCCTAAATTTTAATGGAGTATATGGCATGTCTCTATCGGTAACCTATAAACATTCGATAAATTATAATGGGAACGCGCCAGGTGTAATTATAGAATATTTATTTAGTAATAGTTTATCTATAACCTCAAGTAGTACAGCAGTCCCTGCCTTTGCTACTCCGGTGGTATTTTTTGGCAATACTGCGGCCCCTCCCTCTTCAGTCAGTCTGTCTGACTGGATGGCATTAACTGAAATGTATGAAGCACTTGATGATGAAAGTAAATCATCGACAAAAACGTTTTATTTGGCGATGCGAAGCTATTTTTTAAATGGTGGGGGACGCTGTTATCTTTTAAAAGCAGATTCAGGTCTGACAGCGGGACTGGCACGGCTTGACGATGTTACCCTGTTTGTTCAGGCGGGGCAGGAGCTAAAAGATGTAGCGGATCTTGCGACAAAACTGGATGCCTTGAAAATATTTGCTATTCTGGACGGGCCGGAAAATGGTCTGGAGGAAAATGCAATATTCCCTGCTATAACCAATTCCCCTGATGCAGCTGCATATTATCCCTGGCTAAAGACTCTGGACGAGGATATTAAAATTGCGCCAAGTCCTGCCGTTGCAGGGGTTTATTGTAGTAATGACGCTCAATATGGTCCCTGGTGGACACCTGCGAATGTTAGTTTAAAAGGGGTGAAGCCAGCTGAACAGGTGTCTGATATAGAGCAGGCAGAAAATATTTCAAGTCTGAATATGATCCGTAATCTCTATAAACGCCCTGCACTTGTATGGGGGGGACGGACTCAGGATATCACCGATGACTGGAAATATGTATCGGTGAAGCGTTTGTTTAATATGGTTGAACGCGATGTCCGCGACGCCTTGCGTAAGATAGTCTTCCACCCTAACACACCACGTACCTGGCTGTCGGCTCGTAGCGCCGTGACCTCCTATTTAACGGATATCTGGAAACGAGGGGGACTGTCGGGGAATAAGGCGGGAGAGGCATTTTTTGTTAATGTCGGGCGTGGAGTAACTATGAGTGACAAGGACATAATCAATGGGATCATGGTTGTTGAAATCGGTATTGCAGCTGTACGCCCTGCTGAGTTTATCGTTCTGCGCTTTTCACAGATTATGGGTGAATAGGAGATAAGACCAGCGTTGATTGGTTTTATTTACCATACCATTAATAAGGAGAATCATCGATGAGTCGTGCTCCCGGTGTAGAAATTCAATATGCTCCTTCACAATCATTATCCATTTCCATTGGCGCAACAATGTCAGTGCCGGTTTTTGTTGGGCCTTTCATATGCCGTAACAATCATTCAGAGCGCTGCATGGCTATTGATAACTGGAGAGATTTTCAGGATAAATTTATTACTGACAATTTTACTGTTTCTATTGATATCACATCCACTCCCCCTGAAGTTCCCCCTCCAGAAAAGAATAAGGAAGAAACAAAGGAAGAAAAATGGACTTATTCCCATGCTCTTCGAGCGGTTGATAATGTTTACGCTTACCAGATCTATCTTTACTTTTTGAATGGCGGGGGGCGCTGCTACATTTTTCCGCTTGAGCTTGAAGTTACCAGTACAAGAAAAAAAAGAGCCAGTCAGACAAAAAGCAATGACGACAAATTAGCAGAACTGCCAAAGATTATTAGCGGCTATTCGGATATTACGCTGCTGGTCTGGTGTGGTGATGATGGTGATAAAGCAGTTGTTTACCAGTCACTTTTCACGCTGTTGTCTGACGATAAACACCCATATTTCCTCCTGACGGATGTCAAGAAAAAAGATGAGACTCCGGTATTAAGTGATAACGCGAGTGTTGGGGTTTGGGGACCTCATGTCACTGTCGAATGGCATCCGCTGAATCCTGACGATGAACAGATTTCTCTGACGGGCTATATGGATGAAAAAACGAGTGAGGAAGGGACAGAAGACCCCACCACACTGGCTGCATTGAAAATAAGAAACGACTTACTGTACAACGAGCTACGCACTGCTGTTGATAAAAAGGTTGCCAGTGTGGCAACGGAGCAGGTTCTTTCCCCTGTTGCACTGGTTGCCGGACAGTTTGCTAAAGTGGAGCGTCTTCGTGGTATCTGGTGGTCCCCGGCAGGTATGGATGTGGTGTTACAGGGTATTAGCGAGGTCTATCAGCACCTGAGTGAGGATGAACACGCTTCGCTTAATGAACAGGGGATTAATGCACTGCGGGATTTCAGACGTCCAAAGGCGGGGATACGAATATTTGGTGCCCGCACCCGTAAACTGGACGACGACTGGCGTTTTATCAGCGCTCGCCGCCTGTATCAAATGATTGCGCGTGATATTAACAGCGCATTACAAAAAATAGTGTTTGCACCAAACACAGAACAGACGTGGAACAATGTACGTAGTGCGGCAGAAACGTATCTTCATGACCTCTGGCAACGGGGAGGATTAGTGGGGGACCACCAGGAAAAAGCGTTTTTTGTCCGGGTAGGAAAAGGGAGCACGATGAGCCAGACTGATATTAATAATGGAGTAATGAACGTCGATATAGGGTTTCGGGCAGTACGCCCGGCAGAGTTTATTGTACTGCGCTTTAGCCAAATCATGGCTATGAATGATGTAAGTTAAAGGGGTGATGCTTCCAATTAGTAGAACATGTATCCTTCAATGAAGGCCCCGATAA
>NZ_VATL01000032.1:0-3226 GCF_005781065.1 Escherichia sp. E1130 | reverse complement strand
ATTTGATGCCTGGCAGTTCCCTACTCTCGCATGGGGAGACCCCACACTACCATCGGCGCTACGGCGTTTCACTTCTGAGTTCGGCATGGGGTCAGGTGGGACCACCGCGCTACGGCCGCCAGGCAAATTCCTGTGCTCTGTCCTGTGTCTTTTGGGCTGATACTGCGTCGGCTGCATTCGCGAAAGTCAGTCACATACTTCAGTATGCTCCCTCCTTCGCTTCATTTGCCGCCTTGTCTCAGCGCAAAATCCTTCGGACTCTGTATCAGGCTGAAAATCTCTCAATCCGCCAAAACATCTTCGGCGTTGTAAGGTTAAGCCTCACGGTTCATTAGTACCGGTTAGCTCAACGCATCGCTGCGCTTACACACCCGGCCTATCAACGTCGTCGTCTTCAACGTTCCTTCAGGACTCTCAAGGAGTCAGGGAGAACTCATCTCGGGGCAAGTTTCGTGCTTAGATGCTTTCAGCACTTATCTCTTCCGCATTTAGCTACCGGGCAGTGCCATTGGCATGACAACCCGAACACCAGTGATGCGTCCACTCCGGTCCTCTCGTACTAGGAGCAGCCCCCCTCAGTTCTCCAGCGCCCACGGCAGATAGGGACCGAACTGTCTCACGACGTTCTAAACCCAGCTCGCGTACCACTTTAAATGGCGAACAGCCATACCCTTGGGACCTACTTCAGCCCCAGGATGTGATGAGCCGACATCGAGGTGCCAAACACCGCCGTCGATATGAACTCTTGGGCGGTATCAGCCTGTTATCCCCGGAGTACCTTTTATCCGTTGAGCGATGGCCCTTCCATTCAGAACCACCGGATCACTATGACCTGCTTTCGCACCTGCTCGCGCCGTCACGCTCGCAGTCAAGCTGGCTTATGCCATTGCACTAACCTCCTGATGTCCGACCAGGATTAGCCAACCTTCGTGCTCCTCCGTTACTCTTTAGGAGGAGACCGCCCCAGTCAAACTACCCACCAGACACTGTCCGCAACCCCGATTAGGGGTCTACGTTAGAACATCAAACATTAAAGGGTGGTATTTCAAGGTCGGCTCCATGCAGACTGGCGTCCACACTTCAAAGCCTCCCACCTATCCTACACATCAAGGCTCAATGTTCAGTGTCAAGCTATAGTAAAGGTTCACGGGGTCTTTCCGTCTTGCCGCGGGTACACTGCATCTTCACAGCGAGTTCAATTTCACTGAGTCTCGGGTGGAGACAGCCTGGCCATCATTACGCCATTCGTGCAGGTCGGAACTTACCCGACAAGGAATTTCGCTACCTTAGGACCGTTATAGTTACGGCCGCCGTTTACCGGGGCTTCGATCAAGAGCTTCGCTTGCGCTGACCCCATCAATTAACCTTCCGGCACCGGGCAGGCGTCACACCGTATACGTCCACTTTCGTGTTTGCACAGTGCTGTGTTTTTAATAAACAGTTGCAGCCAGCTGGTATCTTCGACTGATTTCAGCTCCACGAGCAAGTCGCTTCACCTACATATCAGCGTGCCTTCTCCCGAAGTTACGGCACCATTTTGCCTAGTTCCTTCACCCGAGTTCTCTCAAGCGCCTTGGTATTCTCTACCTGACCACCTGTGTCGGTTTGGGGTACGATTTGATGTTACCTGATGCTTAGAGGCTTTTCCTGGAAGCAGGGCATTTGTTGCTTCAGCACCGTAGTGCCTCGTCATCACGCCTCAGCCTTAGTTTTCCGGATTTGCCTGGAAAACCAGCCTACACGCTTAAACCGGGACAACCGTCGCCCGGCCAACATAGCCTTCTCCGTCCCCCCTTCGCAGTAACACCAAGTACAGGAATATTAACCTGTTTCCCATCGACTACGCCTTTCGGCCTCGCCTTAGGGGTCGACTCACCCTGCCCCGATTAACGTTGGACAGGAACCCTTGGTCTTCCGGCGAGCGGGCT
Source organism: Escherichia sp. E1130 (assembly GCF_005781065.1). Taxonomy (NCBI): domain Bacteria; kingdom Pseudomonadati; phylum Pseudomonadota; class Gammaproteobacteria; order Enterobacterales; family Enterobacteriaceae; genus Escherichia; species Escherichia sp. E1130. Next base: position 1,298 of record NZ_VATL01000032.1, on the reverse strand, counting down.
TTTCACCCGCTTTATCGTTACTTATGTCAGCATTCGCACTTCTGATACCTCCAGCAACCCTCACAGGCCACCTTCACAGGCTTACAGAACGCTCCCCTACCCAACAACACATAGTGTCGCTGCCGCAGCTTCGGTGCATGGTTTAGCCCCGTTACATCTTCCGCGCAGGCCGACTCGACCAGTGAGCTATTACGCTTTCTTTAAATGATGGCTGCTTCTAAGCCAACATCCTGGCTGTCTGGGCCTTCCCACATCGTTTCCCACTTAACCATGACTTTGGGACCTTAGCTGGCGGTCTGGGTTGTTTCCCTCTTCACGACGGACGTTAGCACCCGCCGTGTGTCTCCCGTGATAACATTCTCCGGTATTCGCAGTTTGCATCGGGTTGGTAAGTCGGGATGACCCCCTTGCCGAAACAGTGCTCTACCCCCGGAGATGAATTCACGAGGCGCTACCTAAATAGCTTTCGGGGAGAACCAGCTATCTCCCGGTTTGATTGGCCTTTCACCCCCAGCCACAAGTCATCCGCTAATTTTTCAACATTAGTCGGTTCGGTCCTCCAGTTAGTGTTACCCAACCTTCAACCTGCCCATGGCTAGATCACCGGGTTTCGGGTCTATACCCTGCAACTTAACGCCCAGTTAAGACTCGGTTTCCCTTCGGCTCCCCTATTCGGTTAACCTTGCTACAGAATATAAGTCGCTGACCCATTATACAAAAGGTACGCAGTCACCCCATAAAGAGGCTCCCACTGCTTGTACGTACACGGTTTCAGGTTCTTTTTCACTCCCCTCGCCGGGGTTCTTTTCGCCTTTCCCTCACGGTACTGGTTCACTATCGGTCAGTCAGGAGTATTTAGCCTTGGAGGATGGTCCCCCCATATTCAGACAGGATACCACGTGTCCCGCCCTACTCATCGAGCTCACAGCATGTGCATTTTTGTGTACGGGGCTGTCACCCTGTATCGCGCGCCTTTCCAGACGCTTCCACTAACACACACACTGATTCAGGCTCTGGGCTGCTCCCCGTTCGCTCGCCGCTACTGGGGGAATCTCGGTTGATTTCTTTTCCTCGGGGTACTTAGATGTTTCAGTTCCCCCGGTTCGCCTCATTAACCTATGGATTCAGTTAATGATAGTGTGACGAATCACACTGGGTTTCCCCATTCGGAAATCGCCGGTTATAACGGTTCATATCACCTTACCGACGCTTATCGCAGATTAGCACGTCCTTCATCGCCTCTGACTGCCAGGGCATCCACCGTGTACGCTTAGTCGCTTAACCTCACAACCCGAAGA
>NZ_VATL01000031.1:0-45277 GCF_005781065.1 Escherichia sp. E1130 | reverse complement strand
CCGGATGTCGGGCGGTTCATAGTTACGGACCCGATAGGGCTGGCGGGCGGGCTGAATTTATATGATTATGCGCCTAACCCAATAAACTGGATTGATCCGTTAGGCTTACAACGGCTTTGTGCATTTGGAAATAAGAGTGGGCCAAAAGGTATTCGTGAGCGAGATTTGACACCCAATGAGCATGGTTTACTTCCTTCACAAGCAGGTAAGGTAAGACCTCAAGGTAAATCAGTGACCAGAACACCTAAAGAATCAGGTTTACAGGGGCATTATCATACTTTACCTGAAGATGTGAAAATGCCTGATGGGCTAGGTATTAAGCACGATGGGCGTGATATGCCGGGAGGGTATATGTCTCCTGGACATTCAACAGTGTATCCTACTAGAGATATGACGCCAGATGAGTTCAATGATTTGTTTAATTCATTACCATGGGAGTATGGTGGTAAAATATGAACAATTTTATAAAAAAGTTTATTGCTATAGAAGATTGTTTTAATGAAGGGACTCGTAATTTTATTGAGTTAGTCCAATGCAATGGGATTACATGGTCAAACTATGAGTTACAGGAAATCGCTCTAAACCAATACTATTATCATGTCCGTTCCCTACTTCTCGAATATGAACCTGATTTAATGTTTTTGTTGTGTTCTAACGATAGTGAATATAGAAGAGTGTCTCTGAAATTAATAAAAGACGGTTTGCTTGATTTGTCTTCATCTGATTTATATCTCGAGAAACTTATAAATATATCGATCATCGGTAATGATGAAGAAAAAATTCTGTCAAGAAATATTATAATTTCACGTGGATGGTTGTTAGCTCGACATGAGTTAGTCGAAGATATCATATCCAGTTTTTATAAGAATGGTTTAGACTATTATTTATATAAAGATATTGGAGAGTTTTTGTATGTTATAAGAAATAATACATTGTTAAATATGCATGTAACATTAGGAATACATAGTCAAGATAAAGACATAGTTGAGTTGGCTAATGAACTAAAAATGAATTTAGTCGGAAGATAATTCTGCCTTTGCATTCTCAATGGATGACTTTGGTTGTGAGGCGAGACTGCATTATGACCTGTTCAGATACTATGACCCGGAGCGTGGAAGAGTTACATAACCTGATCCGATAGGGCTGGCGGGGGGTATAAACCTCTATGCTTATGCGCCAAATCCGCTCTCATGGATTGATCCCCTTGGATTAAGAAAATGTTCCTCATCACGTAAGCCTGAAAAAACAAAATCAAAATCTACAGGCAGAACGAGGCCAAGAAACAAGAATGAAGAGTTTGCATTAGATCATGTAATGAAGCATCCTGAAAATGGCTCGGTAATTATTAAAGCAGATCAAATTGGAGATCCTCACTTTAAAGGTAAGGGGTGGTCAAAAGTAGAACAAAAAACCAACGGTGTAGTTGTTCATTATATGGCGAAGTTTGATAAGAATGGAAGAATGACTCATGTTACTGACTATAAGATAAAGGATTGATCATGAAATTTATCTATCAAGATAGTAAGCAAAAGAGTTATCACTGGAAGCAGTGTGAGAAACTGAATGCTCCTTTTATAGAGATTAGTCAAATTAATCGGGAGTATATGAATATATTTTATGACGTTACCAATTCTCAGATTGATTTGGAAAAAATATCCGCTGATATTAAATGTATATATTTAAGTTATACTAAATTTTTTATGTGCGATCATTTAATTATTGATGATTTATATGATCAACATTATTTTTTTAATTTAGTAGTAAAGATTGAGCATGCTGAATTTATAGCTGAGTCATTATATGATTATCTATTTAGCAAATTAAACACTTAACTGTAGTTGATAATTCGAAAACACTAATACCTGCGTTTTCAGGAACAGTACCTTGAACGTGAAACGGGACTGCATTATAACCTGTTCTGGTTCTACGATCCGGAGTGTTGGATATTAAAGGAAAAATTATCACAACTGATGCGATGGGTTGCCAGAAAGATATTGCAGAGAAGATACAAAGACAGGGAGGTGATTATTTATTCGCTGTAAAAGGAAACCAGGGGCGGCTAAATAAAGCCTTTGAGGAAAAATTTCCACTGAAAGAATTAAATAATCCAGAGCATGACAGTTACGCAATTAGTGAAAAGAGTCACGGCAGAGAAGAAATCCGTCTTCACATTGTTTGCGATGTCCCTGATGAACTTATTGATTTCACGTTTGAATGGAAAGGACTGAAAAAATTATGCGTGGCAGTCTCCTTTCGTTCAATAATAGCAGAGCAAAAGAAAGAGCCAGAAATGACGGTCAGATATTATATCAGTTCTGCTGATTTAACCGCAGAGAAGTTCGCCACAGCGATCCGAAATCACTGGCACGTGGAGAATAAGCTGCACTGGCGTCTGGACGTGGTAATGAATGAAGACGACTGCAAAATCAGAAGAGGAAACGCAGCAGAATTATTTTCAGGGATACGGCACATCGCTATTAATATTTTGACGAATGATAAGGTATTCAAGGCAGGGTTAAGACGTAAGATGCGAAAAGCAGCCATGGACAGAAACTACCTGGCGTCAGTCCTTGCGGGGAGCGGGCTTTCGTAATCTTGCCCTGGGTGGTACGATTTGCAAGATGGATAGATTGCGCATTCTGACCCGATAGGATTAAACGGTGGGCTGAACTTATATGCTTATGCGCCGAATCCGCTGAAATATAGTGATCCACTCGGATTAGATAAAGAACTTTGTAATGGAACGACTTGTGTGCGGCATTATACTAATCGTAAAGGTTCAACCGAGATTGGTAAAACAGGTAAAATATTGGCAAAAGATAATAATAGAGTGTATCTTGAGCCGGCTAGTAAAAAACCATTAAGTCAAGTCGAAGTCGAAAGTAAATATCAAATAAAACCAGGCCGTGGGTGTGATTATGTTGAAACTGATGTTCCAAATGAACAACTTGAATGGGTACCTAATCCACGATATCACACCGATGAATTGACTGCAAAAGGTGATATCACTCTTTCTGATAATGCAAAAATCACCAAACGGAAATAATATGCATAAAGACAATAAAAACATCGTGTTAACTGGAGAGGAGGCTTTGTCTGTTCTAAGTGAAATTAATTATTTGCTGATTTCTCTTAGAGACATAGCCCGGTATTATTATCATTCTCAAAGCGATGATAATATGATTAATAATGAAATTGCTTATTGCAAAGAAACCACTGAATTTATTGATAGAAATAAAATAACTCATCGTCTTGCATATATAAGAATGATTATAACGGAGAAATTTAATAACGAACTAGGCGATGATGATATGGATGATATCGAAAGAGAAATGGAAAAAATAAAGTATTGGGAAAAACCAGGCGATTAAAATAAAGCGGGTGAGGAATTAAATCTCTGGACTGCACCCCAAAAGTTGGACACCCAACTGATTAAGGTGCAGTTTTTTATGGCAAAGCCAAAATATTCTCTCAAAACCAGATTAGCTGTCGTTAATCATTATATTGCCGGACACGATGGCGCACGTCGTACTTTGGTGTTGAAGAAACATCAGTGCGACGCAAGGTAAGAGCCTGGCAACTCAGGGAAAGATCATCAGAAGTACACTTTTTGTACTAAATAATTCGCATTTTATGTTTAAAAATTGAGATATTCCTTATTACCTAAAGCTGTTTTTCATTGCTTATACATGATCAAATACTCCTTACATAATTAAGGAGAACAAAATAGAACTTAAAAAGTTGATGGGACATATTTCTATTATCCCCGATTACAGACAAGCCTGGAAAGTGGAACATAAATTGTCAGATATTCTACTGTTGACTATTTGCGCCGTTATTTCTGGTGCAGAAGGTTGGGAAGATATAGAGGATTTTGGAGAAACACATCTCGATTTTTTAAAACAATATGGTGATTTTGAAAATGGTATTCCTGTTCACGATATTATTGCCAGAGTTGTATCCTGTATCAGTCCTGTAAAATTTCATGAGTGCTATATTAACTGGATGCGTGATTGCCATTCTTCAGATGATAAAGACGTCATCGCAATTGATGGAAAAACACTCCGGCATTCTTATGACAAGAGTCGCCGTAAGGGAGCGATTCATGTCATTAGTGCGTTCTCAACAATGCACAGTCTGGTCATCGGACAGATCAAGACGGATGAAAAATCCAATGAGATTATGTGATTTCTGAACGTCTTAACATGATGGGCATTAAAGGAAAAATAATCACCACCGCTCCAATGAATGCCAGAAAGACATCGCAGAGAAGATAGCTCTAGACAAATATTACCACCCGTCAGCCCTTGTTGAGAGCGGAGAGACGTAATCTGGCCAGTCCACTAATGCTTATAAAGCCCATCGATTTCGCCCACTTTCTTTCGCCCGGTATAAAGCGCTGTCGGCATCCGAAACAATTTGTTCAGCCGTTTTTGCGGGAGCAGAACAGGCAATCCCCTGACTAACCGTAACAAATGCATTAACAGCAGATGCCTGATGCGGGATAGCTGCCAGTTTAAGTTCTTGCTTCACTCTGGCTGCTACCGTCTCAGCTTCCGGCAATGTCGCATTAAAAAGTAGGATGGCAAACTCTTCGCCACCATAACGAGCGACTATATCTTCAGGCTGGCGAATTGCGCGTTGCAGGGCGTCGGCAACTTGTATCAAACATTTATCGCCCGCTGGGTGCCCGTAGGTGTCGTTGTAGCGTTTAAAAAAATCGACATCCAACATAATGAGAGCAAATGACCCGCCGTTATCTATCGCGTCGTGTAAGATACTGTTCATTGCACGTCGGTTTGCTATCCCAGTTAAAGGATCACGATGTGCTAATGCATCAAGGCGATTAATTAACTGGTTGTTGTACTTGTTTTGTTGCCATGCTTCTTCAAACCAACGTAATAAAATAAGTCGCCCACCATATAGCGCCAGTGAAAAAAGGCCCCAGATGACAGCGAAATGAACATTCACATGCTGATTGAGAACAAGACTGGCTAACGGGATGCTAAACCATAATGGAGTGATAAATGCGAGTAATGATGGCGTGTGAAAATACAGCGCAACAACGGCACTAAGCATTAATAATACACACAGAGGGTAAGCAAAAGGTAACGTCCAGTGTGCAATGAAATAAAAGCAACACCATGACCATAACAGGCTTAGAATGACCAATAGTTGCTGAATATACAGCACTTTTTTTCGGGAGATGAGCAATAAAAGGCCACTAATCAGCAGAATGCCGAAAGATGAAATATCAATAGTATGTACAAGGTTTTTCTCATTAAGCCCTGAAGTCATGTCCTCATTAAACAAAATACCACGCAGCAAAATCATCGATGAAAAACAGATATTAATCAAGGCAAACCACGGCAGGCTAATCGACATTCCGCGAATAACCATATCCTGGCGATTTTTCCACGAATAATGAGCGTTTTTTCTTTTATCAGAAACCATTTTTTATAACCAGAAAAGGGCAGGAAACCTGCCCAATTTATACTGAATTTAAGGTGTCACTATATTGAACCAAAATTCAAAATTATCCATATAACCTAACAGCTCGTTGAGTTTTTCCGCATTGCCGGTAATTTTAACGTCTCCTTTGTCCGTGGCTTCTTTCAGCGTCTCTTCTTTCAGTACTATTTTGTTCAATACATCACGAGACAGAGTGATAGTGGCATCCGCATTCGAAGCCTCTACACCAGCGGTATGATTGAGAACACCATTTTCAAGCTCCACTTTATAGGTGCCGCCATCTTCACCAAAATCGAAATTCAACACGGCTTTGGCATCTGCCGCTTTCTCACCATTAATATGGACGGCAAGATAATCAAAGAACATCTCTGGCGTCATTGCACGCACAGTGTCAGGGCTGGCAGTATTTGGTGTTGGTAATTTTTGTACGCCGTTACGCAATTCCTGTGCGCCAGTGAGATAGAAATTACGCCACGGCCCAGATTCAGCCTGATAGCCTAACTGCTCAAGCGCATCAGCTTCCAGATTTCTCGCTGCCTGGTTGTTTGGATCCGCAAACACCACCTTACTGACAACCTGAGCAACCCAGCGGAAATTACCCTGGTCATAATCCTGTTTGGCTTTTTGTAAAATGGCATCAGCACCGCCCATATACTCGACAAATTTCTTTGCGCCTTCTTCTGGCGGCAGTTCATCAAGCGTTGCGGGGTTACCATCAAACCAGCCGAGATAAAGCACGTAAGTTGCTTTTACGTCATGACTTACCGAACCATAATAACCGCGATTCGCCCAAGTGTTAGCCAGTGAAGAGGGCAGTTTAAAGTTTGCGGCAATTTCATCACGGGTCATCCCCTGATTTGCCATACGCAGAGTTTGATCATTGATGTAACGATACAAATCACGCTGGCTTTTAAGCAGTTTGACCACGTTATCATTGCCCCAGGTTGGCCAGTGATGTTGAGCGAGAATAATCTCGGCTTTATCACCCCATAGATTGAGCGCTTCGTTAATATATTTTGACCACGGCAGCGGTTGGCGAATTTTAGCCCCGCGCAGCGAATAGGTGTTATGAAGGGTGTGCGTGACATCTTCTGCTGTTTCGATCAGTTTCTTTTCCTCAATAAACCACAGCATTTCAGAAGGCGCTTCGGAACCTGGCGCCATCAGAAAATCATAGGTCAACCCGTCAATAGTTTCTTTTTGCCCGGTTTTGGTGATGTAGTTAGTAGGAGCAATCAACGTGACCGTTCCTGCTGAAGTGGTTGTTCCCAGTCCCGCGCCGACCTGGCCTTTAACATCAGGTTTCAATAAGTTGCCATACATATAACTGGCTCGTCGGCTCATCACATTGCCAGCCATAATATTTTCGGAAACGGCCTCCTCCAAAAATCCGGCTGGCGCATAGATTTTAACTTTGCCTGATTTAACGTCAGCTTCATCAATTACGCCGCGAACACCACCGTAGTGATCGACATGACTGTGTGTGTAGATAACCGCCACTACCGGTTTTTGGCCGCGATTTTTGTAATAGAGATCCATCCCAACTTTGGCTGTTTCTGCTGAAACAAGTGGATCAACGACGGTAATACCCTCTTTGCCTTCAATGATGGTCATATTTGATAGATCGAGGTTACGAATCTGATAGACACCTTCAGTCACTTCAAATAATCCGCTGATATTTATCAGTTGCGCCTGACGCCATAAACTTGGATTCACCGTATCAGGGGCTTTATCGCCTTCTTTGATAAAAGCGTATTGTTGTGGATCCCAGATAACATTTCCTTGTTCGCCCTTAATCACGTCCTGAGGAATAGGGGCAATAAAACCTTTATGGGCATCAGTAAAGTCAGTGTTATCGGAAAACGGCAACTGGTTATAGAGTAAATTGTTTGCTTGCTGCGTGGCTGCGGTGGCGTTTTTAGGGGCTTCCGCCGCGAGGAGAGGTAAGGAACTGGTGGTGAATAATCCCGTTATTAGCAGACTTTTAACAATATGATTAAGCTGCATCTTAAGTGTCTCCAGAATGGATTTTTATTGAGGGTAATTACGGATGAAAATTTTTAGTGAGGGCAAGAATAACTATAATGGGCGTTAACAAATTGGCAAGCCGGGAACTTGGTGTTTTCTTAATGGCATGTTGGCGAAGAATATATTCTGCAAGTTAACGTTTTCGTTGGCGCTTTATTTAAAAGGGTGTAGTACAAATATGTACAATTTCAAGTAGGCATTATTACCGTAAAAACGCATTACCGGACACACGACATTCACAACGTGTGTTAATTTTACTGACATCTTTCAAAAGGAGCACAATCATGCCGCACATAGACATTAAATGTTTTCCGCGTGAACTGGACGAACAACAAAAAGCAGCGCTTGCTGCAGATATTACCGACGTTATTATTCGCCATCTGAACAGTAAAGACAGCTCGATAAGCATTGCGCTACAGCAGATTCAACCAGAATCATGGCAAGCTATCTGGGACGCCGAAATTGCGCCCCAAATGGATGCCTTGATAAAGAAACCTGGTTACAGCATGTAATGCTTAACCAGCCGTAACACGCTTGCCGCTGGTAACAAACGTGCCAGCGCCTAAATGATGCAACGTATTGAGCTTATCATCATCAAACTGCCAGCGGCCTTCGACAAATACCTGTGCGTCTGCCGCTGCTGATACCACTTCGCCAAACAGCGTGTCGTATTTCTCTTGCGCGGAAGTCGCTGGTAGCAATCGGCACTCCATCCACGCCAGACATTTCTCTTCAACAAGTGGCAAACCAAGCACCGGACCTTTCACCACCGGAATGCCATAGCAATTAAATTTATCTTCTTCACGCCCAGATACACTTCCCACTGCCCATGTCCAGTTAGTCGCTGCAACGCCCGGGATAACGATGCCAAATTTACCGTTACGTTCAATCAACTCCCTCGTCCATGTCGATTTATCTACTACAATCGCCACGCGTGGAGGTTCAAACTCCACCGGCATTGACCAGGCTGCCGCCATAATGTTACGCCGCTGGGATTGCTCATCTAAACTGGTGATCAGGACAGTAGGGCCATGATTTAACAGACGGCTGGCATGGTGTAATTCTACGGGGATGAATCGGCTCACGGTATCGCCTCGCTAAGAAGGTTGTTTTAAAAGCGTAGCTCGTAACGCAATAAGCAACGAAATTAACGGGATCGGCGATTTGCGAACGTGATGCATGTCCGCGATCGCACAAAATAGCCTGTGCGGCGTCTATTCCAGGTTTTGACATCCTCCACGCCCTGAATGACGAGGATCCCTGCTACGTTCAGGCTGTCGCCTGAATCATTTCGGTGGGTTCCTGCTTCAACGGGCGGCCTGACTGCACCATCCCTCCACAGGCAAGAACGGCGTGTCCCGCCGCTAAAATGTTACGAGCGCCGTTTACATCGGCGTTCGCAGTATATCCACATACCTGGCATCTGAATTTACTTTGTGACAGGCGATTTTCTTTCGCTGCATGACCACAACACGCGCAACGCTGGCTTGTGTACGCTGGCGGAACAGCAAGCACCTGACCGCCACGCCAGAGCTGCTTGTACTCAAGCTGGCGGCGCATTTCATACCAGCCCTGATCCAGTATCGAACGGTTTAAACCTGATTTTGCCCGGACATTGCGCCCCGGCTGGCTGACCGTACCCGCGGCTGACTTTGACATGTTGCTGACCTTCAAATCCTCAATGACTATCATTGCGTGGTTTTTGCTGATTGTCGTTGTGACTTTGTGAAGGTAGTCCCTGCGGATATTTACGATACGGTGTACCACTTACCGCAGGACTGGCTGACTGTGACATTTTTTACAACCCCCATGACCTGACGACTGTTCCGGTAGCGCATCCAGCCAAGTTTCGGCAGAAAAATACGGCTGTTTTCCTGATCGAGCTTAACGCCCTGCGGGTAGCTGAATGCGTCATTCTGTCCCCGCTTTTTGAATCGGGGAAAAGCCGCACGCTTCTGGAAGAAATTTTTGTAGGCTCGCTCAAGGTCTTTCAGTGACTGTTGCAATGGCTGTGATGGGGCATCTTTAATCCATTGTGTTTCAGTGGCATTTTTCCACTCAACCAACCAGGAAACCATTTTCGCGTAAGGGATGTATTTATTACCGGCCTCATGATTCTCATTCTGAAGCGCCAGAGCACGATTGAAAACGAAACGACATGCGCCTGCGAAGCACCTCATTTCACGCTCCTGTTGACCACCGGGTCTTAACTGGAATTTAAATGCTTGTAGTCGCTTCACAGGGCAAACTATACTTTGGTCTATGAAAAAAGAAACCGATATCCGACGCGGAAGGCACTGTGTTTTCCTGATGCATGTTCACCTGGTCTTTGTCTAACCAAATACAGACGCCAGATTTTTGACCATGACGCGACAGAAAAACTACGCACTTACTTTTCAAATGTATGTGCTGATTTTGAAGCTGAACTGGTTGAAATGGATGGTGAACAAGATCATGTCCATTTGTTAATTAACTATCCACCCAAACTGGCGATATCCAGTCTGGTAAACAGCCTCAAAAGCGTATCGAGTAGATTGCTGCGACGAGATCGACCAGATATTGCAGTCAGGTATTACCACAAATGCGTTTTGTGGAGTCCCAGCTATTTTGCCAGTAGCTGCGGATGTGCGCCAATATCCGTCATCCGCCAATACATTGAACAACAGCAAACACCTGGTTAGGTGGAAAACCGCGCCTTATATCCCCACCCTGAAGGACGGGGTTTTATGGCGCACTGGATAAAACCACTAACGGAAACGCCTGATGACGCCCATTCTGAATCATTATTTTGCCCGCATTAACTGGTCGGGAGCTGCTGCGGTCAATATCGATACGCTTCGTGCATTACACCTGAAACACAATTGCACCATTCCATTTGAAAATCTTGATGTTCTGCTGCCGAGGGAAATGCAGCTTGATGATCAATCTCTGGAAGAGAAATTGGTGTTCGCCCGGCGTGGCGGTTATTGCTTTGAACAGAATGGCGTGTTTGAGCGGGTTTTACGCGAGCTGGGTTTTCATGTACGTAGTCTGTTAGGGCGCGTAGTGTTATCTAATCCACCATCATTACCGCCGCGCACGCACCGTTTACTGTTGGTAGAACTGGAAGGTGAACAATGGATTGCCGACGTTGGTTTTGGTGGTCAGACGCTGACCGCGCCAATCCGTTTAGTGCCGGATATCGCGCAAACAACGCCACATGGCGAATATCGGCTGTTACAGGAAGGGGGCGACTGGGTGTTGCAGTTTAATCATCATCAGCACTGGCAGTCGATGTACCGTTTTGATCTCTGTGAGCAGCAACAAAGCGATTATGTGATGGGTAATTTCTGGTCGGCGCACTGGCCGCAATCGCATTTTCGCCATCATTTGTTAATGTGCCGCCATTTGCCGGACGGTGGCAAGCTGACGTTGACCAATTTTCATTTCACCCATTATGAAAATGGTCACGTAGCAGAGCAGCAGAATTTGCCAGATGCGGCGTCGTTGTATGCCGTGATGCAGGAGCAGTTTGGACTGGGCGTGGATGATGCGAAACATGGGTTTACTGTGGATGAGCTGGCGCAGGTGATGGCAGCGTTTGATACGCATCCGGAAGCGGGGAAATAGTTGGTGCCAGAGTGCCGGATGCGGCGTAAACGCCTAATCCGGCGGTTGTAGGCCTGATAAGCGAAGCGCATCAGGCAATTTGTTTTTCTGCCGTATATGGCAACGGTTTTAAAGATCAATTGCCCACTCGGCATGAAATAAAATCACCGCTGTACCAGAAATAGTCACTTTCTCCGGCTGGTTATCGCGAATTGTCACCGTCACATCAATCACACCGTCACGCCCCAGAGCGCGCCCCTGATGGCCTTTAACACGCAACACGCTGCCATCGTGGGGCAATACGTTGTGATGTACCAACCATGCCCCCATCGGACCATTGGCATTGCCGGTCACCGGATCTTCCACAATACCAATCGCAGGCGAGAACATGCGACCATCGGTTTCGTTTTTGCCTGGACGGATCTGGAAGGGAAAGAAACCATTGCAGCCAATCTGTTTGCTGATAGCGGTCAGCGCAGCAAGATCAGGCGAAAGGGCGTCGATATCCACCTCTGGTTTCAGCGGAATCATCACTTTTGAGTGTCCTGTTGTTGCGACCTGAATTGGCAAGCCTGGCAGAATATCGTCTTCAGTGAGATGAAGCGCGTTGATAATCGTCGCACGTGTTTCACCTTCCAGCGGTGGCTCAAAGCCAGGAGAACCTTGTTCCAACGAAATACGATAATCATCGTTGTGCTTTTCGATAGTCACGCGGTGTTTTCCTGCCTGCGACGTTTGCCAGACCGTGCAATTTCCCAAACCTAATACCTTCGAACGTACATAATGTGCTGCCACGGTCGCGTGACCGCAAATCGGCACTTCAACCGTTGGCGTAAAGTAGCGAATGCGCACATCGCTGTCGTCACTGTGCAGCAGAAACGCAGTTTCCGAATGGCCTAACTCGCGGGCGATAAGTTGCATTTGCGCTTCACTGAGATTATCGGCAGGGAAAACAACACCGGCAGAATTGCCGCGAAACGGTTGAGAGGTAAAAGCATCGACGTGGTAAACCTGCGGTTTCATTAATGTTCTCCTGTGGCTGGAGAACTATCATAGCCTGCAACTGGCCGGAGAGCGAAGGGCTATCCGGCCAGGGTGATGATTAACGCCGCGAACGCACAATCTGATACCGACGAGTAAAGTACTCAAACGGCGCGCTCCACACATGCACCAGTCGGGTGAATGGGAAGAGCAGGAAGATGGTCATTCCCAATACCAGATGAACGCGAAAGATATAAGCTACGCCATCAAGATGCGTCGATGCGCCGCCCTGGAAAGTGACAATGCTTTGCGCCCAGCCCACCAGCTTCATCATTTCACTGCCGTCCGGATGTTGTGCTGAAAAGGGAATGGTGGTTAACCCAAGAATGCACTGAATTAACAAAATGGCGAGGATCAGGATATCCGCACCAGAAGACGTCGCCCTGATACGCGGATTTGTTAAACGACGTACCAGCAGCCCCGCACCGCCAATCAACGTTAATACACCGCAAATACCACCGAGCACCATCGCCATCTGTTGTTTTACCGCCACCGGCAGAAACCACGCGTACATCCAGTGCGGCGTTAACATGCCAAACAGATGACCGAAGAAGATCCCCAGAATGCCGATATGGAACAAGTTCGACCACAGCACCATCCCGCGTTTATCCAGCATCTGGCTGGAGGCGGCGCGCCAGCTATACTGCCCGTAATCGTAGCGCAGCCAGCTTCCAAGGATAAAAACCGTGCCACACAAGTACGGGTAGATATCGTAAAAAAAGACGTTCAGATACTGAATCATTTCCCACCTCCCGCACTGATGTCGACATACTGCGGTGCGACATCCTGGCTAAAGCGTCGCTGATATTGATTAAGCGGCGAGCTGTCACACGCCGTGGCGTTATCTTCAATAAACTTCACCTGTTCCTCTTCCCACACCGCATCCAGCGCCTGGCGGGTGTCATCGCGCTCTTCGCTGCGAATTTGTTTAGTGACACTGTCACTTGAAAGCGTACTTCCCGCCAGATGCAGTAGGGCGTCAAACAACGAATACCACGGTGCCTCGCGTTGTTTTAAACGTCCGCCAAGCAGAGCGAGGATCGGCGCAACGTTGAGTAACCCTTCTTTCGCCTGGTCGTCCGGCAGTACGCTTAAATACTCCAGATACAGCGGCAGATAATCAGGCAGTTCCCGACAATCCAGTTGCAGACCGACCTTTTCATACTCCGCCAGCAGGTTCACCATTGCCTGGCCTCGATCGCGGGACTCGGCATGAACATGTTCGAACAGCAGCAGCGATGTGGTACGTCCACGGTCAAACACTTCGCACCATTCGGCCTGTTTATCCAGCAGCGGCGCGTTAAGCAGGTTACGGGTGAAATCCGTAAGCATCGGCGCATCGCGGCGGATCAACACCAGCGCGTCCTCCTTGCTTTCCCACAGCAGCTCGTCCGGATACTCCATCAACAGGCCGATCACCTTTAGGATCTGCATTATTCGCCCTCCGCTTTATTGCGTACTTCGGTAATGTCGATGGCATCAATTCGGCTACTATTGAACAGGTTGAATTTGCTGTCCGAGCCGTGGCAACCGTCGCCAAAAGTAAAGCCGCAGCCGTTGCGTTCTGCGAAGGCGTCGCCCGCCATTTCACGATGACTGGTCGGAATGACAAAACGATCTTCATAGTTGGCGATAGCGAGATAGCGATACATATCTTCGACCTGAGCGACGCTCAAACCCACTTCGTCGATGGCGCGGGTATCAGTAACGCCTTCCACGGTTTGTGAACGCATATAGTGGCGCATCGCCATCATCCTTTTTAGCGCCCGCAGTACCGGGCCGGTATCGCCGGCACTCAACATATTGGCGAGGTATTGCACCGGAATACGCAGGCTTTCGATGGCGGGGAGCACGCCTTCGCTTTTCGGCAAACCGCCCGCATCAGCGTAGGACTGAATCGGCGACAACGGAGGAACGTACCAGACCATCGGCAGGGTGCGATATTCAGGGTGCAACGGTAGCGCCAGTTTCCAGTCCATCGCCATTTTGTAGACAGGCGAACGCTGGGCAGCTTCAATCACATTTTGTGGAATACCTTGTTTCAGGGCTTCCTCGATCACTGAGGGATCGTGCGGATCGAGGAACACTTCGCACTGGCGCTCATAGAGATCAACCTCGCGCTCGGTGCTCGCCGCTTCCTCAATGCGGTCGGCGTCGTAAAGCAGCACGCCCAGATACCGGATGCGACCCACGCAGGTTTCTGAGCACACGGTTGGTTGGCCTGACTCAATTCGCGGGTAACAGAAGATACATTTTTCTGACTTGCCGCTTTTCCAGTTGAAGTAGATTTTTTTGTACGGACAACCGCTAATGCACAAACGCCAGCCACGGCATTTATCCTGATCGATCAGCACAATGCCATCTTCTTCGCGTTTGTAGATAGCGCCGCTGGGGCAGGTCGCCACGCAGCTGGGGTTGAGGCAGTGTTCGCACAGACGCGGCAGATACATCATGAAGGTGTTTTCAAACTGCCCGTACATCTCCTTTTGCATGGCTTCGAAGTTGCGGTCGCGGGCGCGTTTTTCGAACTCGCCGCCCAGCAGTTCTTCCCAGTTTGGCCCCCAGATCACTTTGTCCATCCGCTTACCGTCAATCAGCGAACGCGGGCGGGCGGTGGGAATATGTTTACCTTCTGGCGCGCTATGCAAATGTTCGTAGTCGAAGGTGAAAGGTTCGTAGTAATCGTCAATCTGCGGCACCACCGGGTTGGCGAAGATTTTGGTTATTACCCCCATCTTGCTGCCCAGACGCGGACGGATCTTACCGTTGACATCGCGGACCCAGCCGCCTTGCCACTCTTCCTGATCTTCCCAGTTTTTCGGGTAACCAATGCCCGGTTTGGTTTCGACGTTGTTAAACCATGCGTACTCCATGCCTTCGCGACCGGTCCAGACGTTTTTGCAGGTCACCGAACAGGTATGGCAGCCGATACATTTGTCGAGGTTAAGCACCATGCCGACTTGCGAACGGATTTTCATTTTTTCGCCTCCTGTACCTGATCGCGACCTTCATCATCCAGCCAGTTAACGTTCTTCATCTTGCGGATCATGATAAATTCGTCGCGGTTCGAGCCGACGGTGCCGTAGTAGTTGAAGCCCCAGGCCAGCTGTGCGTAACCGCCAATCATATGCGTCGGTTTCGGGCAAACGCGGGTGACCGAGTTATGAATGCCGCCGCGCATGCCGGTTACTTCCGAGCCGGGGATATTCATAATGCGTTCCTGGGCGTGATACATCATGGTCATGCCCGGCGGTACGCGCTGACTAACAACCGCACGAGCTGTCAGCGCGCCGTTGGCGTTAAACACTTCCACCCAGTCGTTATCGACAATGGTCAGTTCACGGGCATCGGTTTCGCTGATCCAGACAATCGGCCCACCGCGAGAAAGCGTCAGCATCAGCAGGTTTTCACTGTAGGTGGAGTGAATGCCCCATTTCTGGTGCGGCGTCAGGAAGTTAAGTGCTTTTTCCGGGAAGCCGTTTGGCGGGATCTGGCGCATTTCACTGACGCTGCGGGTGTCGATAGGCGGGCGATAAGCCACCAGGCTTTCACCAAAAGCACGCATCCACGGATGATCCTGATACAGCTGCTGACGGCCCGACAGCGTGCGCCACGGAATTAACTCATGAACGTTGGTGTATCCGGCGTTGTAGGAGACGTGATCGCTTTCGAGACCGGACCATGTGGGGCTAGAGATAATTTTACGTGGCTGCGCCTGAATATCGCGAAAGCGAATCTTCTCGTCCTCTTTGTGCAGCGCCAGATGGGTATGTTCGCGTCCGGTGATTTCGCCCAGCGCCTGCCACGCTTTGACCGCCACATGGCCGTTGGTTTCCGGTGCCAGCGCCAGAATCACTTCTGATGCATCAATGGCGGTGTCAATCAGCGGACGCCCCTGTGCTGGGCCATCACGCTTGGTGTAATTGAGTTTACCGAGGAAATCGATTTCATCCTGGGTATTCCACGAAATCCCTTTACCGCCGTTGCCAAGTTTGTCCATCAGTGGCCCGAGCGAGGTAAAGCGTTCATAGGTAGCAGGGTAGTCGCGTTCCACCGCCACAATATTGGGGGCAGTTTTGCCAGGGATCAGATCGCATTCGCCTTTGCGCCAGTCGAGCACTTCACACGGCTGGGAGAGCTCTGCCGGAGAGTCGTGCAGCAGTGGTTGTAATACCACGTCGGTTTCTTTGCCGAGATGTCCCACGCACACTTGCGAAAAGGCTTTGGCGATACCTTTGTAGATTTCCCAGTCGCTGCGTGATTCCCAGGCCGGATCGACCGCCGCAGAAAGTGGATGAATAAACGGATGCATATCCGAAGTATTCATATCGTCTTTTTCGTACCAGGTGGCAGTAGGCAGAACAATATCGGAGAAAAGACAGGTGCTGGACATACGGAAGTCGAGCGTCACCAGCAGGTCGAGCTTGCCTTCAATCGCTGCAGTTTGCCACTCAACTTCTTCCGGTTGGATTCCCTCCGTCGGTCCAAGTTCTTCCCCCTGAATGCCACTTTCCGTACCCAGCAGATACTTCTGCATATACTCGTGGCCCTTGCCGGACGAGCCAAGCAGGTTTGAACGCCAGACAAACAGGTTACGCGGATGGTTGCTGCCGTTGTCCGGCTGTTCGCAGGCCATGCGTAACTCGCCTGACTTCAGTGCCTGGGCGGTAAATTCGGCGGGTGATAATCCGGCCTTGTCGGCTTCGGCTTTCAGGGATAGCGGGTTACGCCCCAGTTGCGGCGCAGAAGGTAGCCAGCCCATGCGCTCGGCGCGAACGTTGAAATCAATCAGATGACCGCTGTATTTACTGGCGTCGGCCAGCGGTGAGAGCAATTCCTGCGCGGTGACTTTTTCATAGCGCCACTGGCTGGAGTGATTGTAGAAAAACGAGGTGCTGTTCATCTGGCGCGGTGGTCGGTTCCAGTCGAGCGCAAAGGCCAGCGGCAACCAGCCGGTTTGCGGGCGCAGTTTTTCCTGACCGACATAGTGCGCCCAGCCGCCGCCGCTTTGCCCGACACAACCGCAGAAGATCAGCATATTGATCATCCCGCGGTAGTTCATGTCCATGTGATACCAGTGGTTGACGCCAGCACCGAGGATAATCATCGAGCGCCCATGCGTTTTATGGGCGGTATCAGCAAATTCGCGGGCGATGGTTTCAATATACTGGCGCGGTACGCCGGTAATTTGCTCACCCCAGGCTGGGGTGTACGGTTTGATTTCAGCGTAATCTTTCGCGCTGCTTTCATCTTCCAGCCCGCGATCGAGGCCGTAATTCGCCAGTACCAAATCATAAACGCTGACCACCGGACAGACACTGCCATCGGCTAATGTCAGGTTTTTAACGGGTAATTGACGCACCAGTACCGGATCGTGTTTTACGCTGCGAAAGTGCGGATTTTCAATGCCGCCAAAGTAGGGGAAGGCCACGCCTGCAACGATGTCGTGTTGACCGAGCAGGGTTAACGACAATTCGGTTTCCGTACCGGCGGCAATGGATTCCAGATTCCATTTGCCTTTTTCTCCCCAGCGAAAACCAATCGAACCGTTCGGCACCACCAGTTCACCTGCGGTATTAACCGCCACGGTTTTCCACTGCGGATTGTTGCTTTCGCCCAGTCCATTCACCAGGTCAGACGCGCGGATCATGCGCCCGGGAACGTAGCTGCCATCTTCACGTGGTTCCAGCATTACCAGCATCGGCATGTCGCTGTAGCGGCGGCAGTAGTTGATAAAGTAGTCGCTGGGATTATCGAGATGAAACTCTTTTAAAATCACATGGCCCATCGCCATCGCCAGCGCGCTATCAGTGCCTTGCTTTGGCGCCAGCCACTGGTCGCACAGTTTTGCTACTTCCGAGTAGTCAGGGGTAATGGCGATAGTTTTGGTGCCTTTGTAGCGCACTTCGGTAAAGAAGTGAGCGTCTGGCGTGCGCGTCTGCGGTACGTTAGATCCCCAGGCGATGATGTAACTGGAGTTATACCAGTCGGCAGATTCTGGCACGTCGGTTTGCTCGCCCCAGGTCATTGGCGAGGCGGGCGGCAGGTCGCAATACCAGTCGTAGAAACTTAAACAGGTGCCGCCAAGCAGCGACAGATAACGCGTTCCGGCGGCGTAAGATACCATCGACATCGCCGGAATCGGTGAGAATCCGGCAACGCGATCCGGGCCATAGGTTTTGATGGTCCAGACGTTAGCTGCGGCAATCAGCTGGTTTAGTTCCTGCCAGTTGGAGCGGATAAAGCCGCCGCGCCCACGCACTTGTTTGTAGCTCAGGCACTTTTGCGGATCGTTCATAATCGATGCCCACGCCAGTACTGGATCGTTGTGCTGTTTAAGGGCTTCGCGCCACAGTTCAATCAGTCGTTTACGAATTAGCGGGTATTTCAGGCGGTTAGCGCTGTAAAGATACCAGGAGTAACTTGCGCCACGCGGGCATCCGCGGGGTTCATGATTGGGCAGATCAGGGCGAGTGCGCGGGTAGTCGGTCTGTTGGATTTCCCAGGTCACCAGGCCATTTTTAACGTAGATTTTCCAGCTACAGGAGCCAGTGCAGTTAACGCCGTGGGTGGAGCGCACGATTTTGTCGAATTGCCAACGCTGGCGATAGCTATCTTCCCAGTCACGGTTGCTATGCATCACCTGTCCGTGACCATCGGCAAAGATTTCGCCCTTTTGTTTGAAGTAGCGAAAGCGATCCAAAAGTTTACTCATGACTTGACTCCTGCTCCAGGAATGATTTGGGATCTGATGCCTTGTCGGATGCGACACGGTTGTACATCAGGCATCGATCTCTTATTTTTGGCTGAACTTCCGCCGACCATAAACCAGCCAGGTCAGCAGCACACAGATGATGTAAAAGATTAAAAACACTTTCATCGCGCCCACTGGCGATCCGGTCATATTCAGCGACATGCCAAATGCTTGTGGAATAAAGAAGCCGCCCACCGCGCCGATGGCCGAAATAAAGCCCAGCGCCGCCGCCGTTTCAGTGATTGCTTCTCGCTGGGCCTGTTCATCGCTGCCGCCTTTCATCTTGACGCGATAAACCGTTATCTGGCGAAAGATGACAGCGATCATCTGGAAAGTAGAACCACTTCCCAAACCAGCGGTAAGGAATAACCCCATAAACACAGCGTAAAATGCGATGAAATTGCCGGAACCCGTGCCAGGTAGGGTAAGGAACAGCAGGGCGCTGAAAATCGCCATAAAAATGAAGTTGATCAACGTCACCCGCACGCCGCCAAATTTATCGGAAATAGCACCACCCACCGACCGCGCGATGGCACCGATAAACGGGCCAAAGAACGCCAGGCGCAGAATATTCACATCCGGGAACTGTGTTTTTGCCAGCATGGCAAATCCGGCGGAAAAACCGATAAACGAGCCAAAGGTAGCGAGATAGAGCAGACTCAGCAGCCACAGATGCAACCGTTGCAAAACGGGCAACTGGTCAGCAATTGACGCACGTGAACTGGCAATATCATTCATCCCTGACCAGGCGGCGATAGTGGCAATCGCCAGTAGCGGTACCCAAATCCATGCGGCGTTCGCCAGCGACATCACCGAACCATCGGCCTGCGGTACGCCATTGACGCCAAGAAAAGCAAATACCGGTACAAAAATCACCAGCGGCGCAACCAGTTGCATCACGCTGACGCCTAAATTCCCCAACCCGCCATTAATCCCTAATGCACTGCCTTGTTTGGCTTTCGGGAAGAAAAAACTGATATTTCCCATACTCGAAGCAAAGTTCGCGCCAGCAAAACCACAGAGCAAAGCAATAACAATAAATATCCCAAAAGGGGTATTCGGATTTTGCACAGCAATACCGAGCCAGACGCAAGGAATAATCAGAATCGCGGTACTAAAAACTGTCCAACGGCGTCCACCGAATATAGGCACCATAAAGGAGTAGGGAACACGCAATAATGCGCCGGAAACGGAAGGTAAGGCGGTTAATAAAAAAAGCTGATCGGTAGTGAAATTAAAGCCGATTTTATTGAGATTAACGGCAACTGCGCTAAATAACATCCAGACACAGAAGGCAAGGAGTAAACAACTTACTGATATCCAGAGGTTTCTTCGGGCAATGTGTTTTCCTTTATTTTCCCAGAAGGCCGGATTTTCTGGCTTCCAGTCGCGTAAAAGGTAACGATTATTTTTCTCATTTTGTAGTGCCATATTCTTCCTCACATGCACACATTGTTAATGAAAAAAAGACAAGGCAGGACATTGGACGCAATGGTCCGTTATTAGAATTAAGAGTAAATAGAGTGAAGTGCTGATTGAAAGAATAGATAACAAAGCGAAACTGCGGGGGGAGAAAGCTGATTATCTGAATGGATATGTGTTACTGAATGTAACAATGATGCATCATATTTTTTACTTATTTTTAAACTAACATACGGCAAACGTGTTTGTTGCCGTATGAATCGTGGCTTTATTGTCGTAGCCTTTGCTTATCGTTGACGCGTTGCCAGCCAGCAGAGCAGGGAACCGCCGCAGACCATCAATGCGCCTTGCCAGAAAGAGAACGATAGCGGAGCACTAAGCAGTACCGCAGCAAGCGCCGACGAAAGCACAGGCGTAAAATACGAACCTACCGCCATAATGGTGACATTGCCATGTAAAATGCCGACGTTCCACGCCGCGTAAGCAAATCCTAAAGTAAATGCCGCTGAGATAAGTTTTATAATGACGGGCGTGCTAAATACCATCTCCGGTTGCGGCGTTAAAAAATAGTAAACCCACAAACTTGCTCCCGTCAGCAGGACGAAAACGGTAATACCGTTAAATCCACGGGCATATTTATTGGTGACCGTGCAATAAGCGGCCCAGATAAAAGCACCAATAAAAGCCAGGCAATAACTCAACGGGCTGGTAGTGATATTGTTGATAATTTCATCCGGCTTGAGGCCATTTTCACCCCCTAATACCCAGCAGACGCCACCAAGGGCTAATAATAATCCTGGTACAATCAGCCAGTTGGTTTTCTGACCATTAAACAGAATGGCAAAGAGAATTGTCAGGCTGGGCCATAGATAGTTCACCATACCCACTTCAATCGCCTGATGACGTGTCGCCGCATACCCTAAGGAAAGCGCCAGACAGATTTCATAGCTGACGAATAACAGACTCCCGGCGAGTAAATAGCCTTTAGGAATCTGCCGAATACGCGGAAATCCAACCGTGAAGATTAACAGCAGCCCGCTTAATGAATAGATAGCAGCAGCTCCGCCGACCGGGCCGAGCCCCTCGCTGACACCGCGAATCAATCCTACCATCGTGCTCCACAGGACGATCGCTATTAGCCCTATGAGAGTTGCTTTTTGTCGTGTCATGCTCGCTGTTTAGTCTCTCTTGCCGTTAAAAATTAAGCTGAAATTTATAGCATTTTTTTAACCAGGCTGTCAGGCAGTGGTGTGTTTTTCTACCGCCATTGAGGTAGGTCAATTTGCGCAGGCGGATTATTTTGTGGCAAACAGGTGTTCTTTTTGATTTCGCGCAAAAAGATTCAGAATTTTACTGTTAGTTTCCTCGCGCAGTAATACCCCTGAAAAAAGAGGAAAGCAATGGACGTCAGTCGCAGACAATTTTTTAAAATCTGCGCGGGCGGTATGGCGGGAACAACAGTAGCAGCATTGGGCTTTGCCCCGAAGCAAGCACTGGCTCAGGCGCGAAACTACAAATTATTACGCGCTAAAGAGATCCGTAACACCTGCACATACTGTTCCGTAGGTTGCGGGCTATTGATGTATAGCCTGGGTGATGGCGCGAAAAACGCCAGAGAAGCGATTTATCACATTGAAGGTGACCCGGATCATCCGGTAAGCCGTGGTGCGCTGTGCCCGAAAGGGGCAGGTTTGCTGGATTACGTCAACAGCGAAAACCGTCTGCGCTACCCGGAATATCGTGCGCCAGGTTCTGACAAATGGCAGCGCATTAGCTGGGATGAAGCATTCTCGCGTATTGCGAAGCTGATGAAAGCTGACCGTGACGCTAACTTTATTGAAAAGAACGAGCAGGGCGTAACGGTAAACCGTTGGCTTTCTACCGGTATGCTGTGTGCCTCCGGTGCCAGCAACGAAACCGGGATGCTGACCCAGAAATTTGCCCGCTCCCTCGGGATGCTGGCGGTAGACAACCAGGCGCGCGTCTGACACGGACCAACGGTAGCAAGTCTTGCTCCAACATTTGGTCGCGGTGCGATGACCAACCACTGGGTGGATATCAAAAACGCTAACGTCGTGATGGTGATGGGCGGTAACGCTGCTGAAGCGCATCCCGTCGGTTTCCGCTGGGCGATGGAAGCGAAAAACAACAACGATGCAACCTTGATCGTTGTCGATCCCCGTTTTACGCGTACCGCTTCTGTGGCGGATATTTACGCACCTATTCGTTCCGGTACGGACATTACGTTCCTGTCTGGCGTTTTGCGCTACCTGATCGAAAACAACAAAATCAACGCCGAATACGTTAAGCATTACACCAACGCCAGCCTGCTGGTGCGTGATGATTTTGCTTTCGAAGACGGTCTGTTCAGCGGCTACGACGCTGAAAAACGGCAATACGATAAATCGTCCTGGAACTATCAGTTCGATGAAAACGGCTATGCGAAACGCGATGAAACACTGACTCATCCGCGCTGTGTGTGGAACCTGCTGAAAGCGCACGTTTCCCGCTACACGCCGGACGTTGTTGAAAACATCTGTGGTACGCCAAAAGCCGACTTCCTGAAAGTGTGTGAAGTGCTGGCCTCCACCAGTGCGCCGGATCGCACAACCACCTTCCTGTACGCGCTGGGCTGGACGCAGCACACCGTGGGTGCGCAGAACATCCGTACTATGGCAATGATCCAGTTGCTGCTCGGTAACATGGGTATGGCCGGTGGCGGCGTGAACGCATTGCGTGGTCACTCCAACATTCAGGGTCTGACTGACTTAGGCCTGCTCTCTACCAGCCTGCCGGGTTATCTGACGCTGCCGTCAGAAAAACAGGTTGATTTGCAGTCGTATCTGGAAGCGAACACGCCGAAAGCGACGCTGGCCGATCAGGTGAACTACTGGAGCAACTATCCGAAGTTCTTCGTTAGCCTGATGAAATCTTTCTACGGCGATGCCGCGCAGAAAGAGAACAACTGGGGCTACGACTGGCTGCCGAAGTGGGATCAGACCTACGACGTCATCAAGTATTTCAACATGATGGACGAAGGCAAAGTCACCGGTTATTTCTGCCAGGGCTTTAACCCGGTTGCGTCCTTCCCGGACAAAAACAAAGTGGTGAGCTGCCTGAGCAAGCTGAAGTACATGGTGGTTATCGATCCGCTGGTGACTGAAACCTCTACCTTCTGGCAGAACCACGGCGAGTCGAACGATGTCGATCCGGCGTCTATTCAGACTGAAGTATTCCGTCTGCCTTCGACCTGCTTTGCTGAAGAAGATGGTTCTATCGCTAACTCCGGTCGCTGGTTGCAGTGGCACTGGAAAGGTCAGGACGCACCGGGCGAAGCGCGTAACGACGGCGAAATTCTGGCGGGCATCTACCATCATCTGCGCGAGCTGTACAAAGCCGAAGGTGGTAAAGGTGTAGAACCGCTGATGAAGATGAGCTGGAACTACAAGCAGCCGCACGAGCCGCAGTCTGACGAAGTGGCAAAAGAGAACAACGGCTATGCGCTGGAAGATCTCTATGACGCTAATGGGGTGCTGATTGCGAAGAAAGGTCAGTTGCTGAGTAGCTTTGCGCATCTGCGTGATGACGGTACGACCGCATCTTCTTGCTGGATCTATACCGGTAGCTGGACAGAGCAGGGCAACCAGATGGCTAACCGCGATAACTCCGACCCATCCGGTCTGGGGAATACGCTGGGATGGGCCTGGGCGTGGCCGCTCAACCGTCGCGTACTCTACAACCGTGCTTCGGCGGATATCAACGGTAAACCGTGGGATCCGAAACGGATGCTGATCCAGTGGAACGGCAGCAAGTGGACGGGTAACGATATTCCGGACTTCGGCAATGCCGCACCGGGTACGCCAACCGGGCCGTTTATCATGCAGCCGGAAGGGATGGGACGTCTGTTTGCCATTAACAAAATGGCGGAAGGCCCGTTCCCGGAACACTACGAACCAATTGAGACGCCGCTGGGTACTAACCCGCTGCATCCGAACGTGGTGTCTAACCCGGTTGTTCGTCTGTATGAACAAGACGCGCTGCGGATGGGTAAAAAAGAGCAGTTCCCGTATGTGGGTACGACCTATCGTCTGACCGAGCACTTCCACACCTGGACCAAGCACGCGTTGCTCAACGCAATTGCTCAGCCGGAACAGTTTGTGGAAATAAGCGAAACGCTGGCAGCAGCGAAAGGCATTGCCAATGGCGATCGTGTCACTGTCTCCAGCAAGCGTGGTTTTATCCGCGCGGTGGCTGTGGTAACGCGCCGTCTGAAACCGCTGAATGTAAACGGTCAGCAGGTTGAAACGGTGGGTATTCCAATCCACTGGGGCTTTGAGGGTGTCGCGCGTAAAGGTTATATCGCTAACACTCTGACGCCGAATGTCGGTGATGCAAACTCGCAAACGCCGGAATATAAAGCGTTCTTAGTAAACATCGAGAAGGCGTAAGGGGGCGAACAGATGGCTATGGAAACGCAGGACATTATCAAAAGGTCCGCAACTAACTCCATCACGCCGCCTTCGCAGGTGCGTGATTACAAAGCAGAAGTCGCGAAACTTATCGACGTTTCTACCTGTATCGGCTGTAAAGCCTGTCAGGTGGCGTGTTCGGAGTGGAACGACATCCGTGATGAAGTGGGGCACTGCGTCGGGGTTTACGATAACCCCGCCGATCTGAGCGCCAAGTCCTGGACGGTGATGCGCTTTAGCGAAACCGAACAGAACGGCAAGCTGGAGTGGCTGATCCGTAAAGACGGCTGTATGCACTGTGAAGATCCGGGCTGCCTGAAGGCGTGCCCGTCTGCTGGTGCAATCATTCAGTACGCTAACGGGATTGTCGATTTCCAGTCGGAAAACT
Source organism: Escherichia sp. E1130 (assembly GCF_005781065.1). Taxonomy (NCBI): domain Bacteria; kingdom Pseudomonadati; phylum Pseudomonadota; class Gammaproteobacteria; order Enterobacterales; family Enterobacteriaceae; genus Escherichia; species Escherichia sp. E1130. The sequence goes on along the minus strand of NZ_VATL01000031.1, from coordinate 20,115 downwards.
GCATCGGCTGTGGTTACTGCATTGCCGGGTGTCCGTTTAATATTCCGCGCCTCAACAAAGAGGATAACCGGGTATATAAATGCACACTCTGCGTCGATCGCGTCAGCGTCGGTCAGGAACCGGCTTGTGTGAAAACTTGTCCGACCGGGGCTATCCACTTTGGCACCAAGAAGGAGATGCTGGAGCTGGCGGAACAGCGCGTGGCGAAACTGAAAGCGCGTGGTTACGAACATGCTGGCGTCTACAACCCGGAAGGTGTCGGTGGTACGCACGTTATGTACGTGCTGCATCACGCCGATCAGCCGGAGCTGTATCACGGTCTGCCGAAAGATCCGAAGATCGACACCTCGGTAAACCTGTGGAAAGGCGCGTTGAAACCGCTGGCAGCGGCTGGCTTTATCGCCACTTTTGCTGGGTTGATTTTCCACTACATCGGTATTGGCCCGAATAAGGAAGTGGACGATGACGAGGAGGAGCATCATGAGTAAGTCGAAAATGATTGTGCGCACCAAGTTTATTGATCGCGCCTGTCACTGGACCGTGGTGATTTGCTTCTTCCTGGTGGCGCTGTCCGGGATTTCGTTCTTCTTCCCGACGCTGCAATGGCTGACGCAAACCTTCGGTACGCCGCAGATGGGGCGCATTTTGCACCCGTTCTTCGGCATTGCGATTTTCGTCGCGCTGATGTTTATGTTCTTCCGCTTTGTGCATCACAACATCCCGGATAAGAAAGATATTCCGTGGCTGTTGAACATTGTTGAAGTATTGAAAGGCAATGAGCACAAAGTGGCGGATGTTGGTAAGTACAACGCCGGACAGAAGATGATGTTCTGGTCGATCATGAGCATGATTTTTGTGCTGCTGGTGACCGGGGTGATTATCTGGCGTCCGTACTTTGCGCAGTACTTCCCGATGCAGGTTGTCCGTTACAGTCTGCTGATCCACGCGGCTGCGGGCATCATCCTGATCCACGCCATCCTGATCCATATGTATATGGCATTCTGGGTGAAAGGGTCGATTAAAGGGATGATCGAAGGGAAGGTGAGCCGTCGCTGGGCGAAGAAACACCATCCGCGCTGGTATCGTGAAATCGAGAAGGCAGAAGCGAAAAAAGAGAGTGAAGAAGGGATATAATCTCTTTTGAACTTTAAGCTGAAAATGGCGCTGTAAAAGGCGCCATTTTTTATTGTAGACAACGTGCACTTTGTTCATGCCGGATGCGGCGTGAACGCCTTATCCGGCCTACAAACCGTTCAAATCCAATAGATTGCAGTGAACGTGTAGGCCTGATAAGCGTAGCGCATCGGGCAATGTTGCGTTTGTCATCAGTTTCAAATGGCGCTTTATAAGGTGCCATTTTTTTATTGCGTAACCAGACGGCGCAGTCGCGACACATCCACCGTTTTTTCAGCCTCTGCCAGGCTCCAGGCGTTTTGCAGATTCAGCCACATTTGCGGTGAACTGCCGATCACCACGGAAAGTTTAATTGCCATTTCTGGCGTCAACGCTGCTTTTCCGGTCAGCAATCGGCTTGCCGTTGAGGGCGCAATTTCCATTGCTCTGGCAAACTCGCGCAGGCTGACATTAAGTTCGTCCAGTGATTCCTGAATAATGTCCCCCGGGCGGGGATGATTGGCCATTTTCATCAGTGATAGTCCTCGTAATCCAGTATGTATGCATCGCCATTGACGAATTCAAATGTGATTCTCCAGTTGCCCGAGACAGATATCGCCCAAATTCCATCGCGATCGCCGCTTAACGGGTGTAGTCGGTAACCGGGCATATCGATATCAGCAAGACAGCTTGCTGCATCAATCACAGCGAGTCGGTGGCGTAATCGTTTGACTTGCGTCGGTATAACGCCGGAGGTTTTGCCGAGAAGAAACAAGTCACGCAATCCCTTGTGTCTGAAATTCATTATCATCTCTTCATCCTTGTTCCCTCGAGAGGAACACTATCACTATTGTTCCGTGCAGCGCAACAAATTTCGCTACGTTTTCGCGAATTGTGAGGGGAAAGATGGGGGAGGAAAAGAAGAAGAGTGAAATTGCGGAAAGCGTCTCGCAAAACAGGCTGCGACCCGAACATGGCAGTCGCAGCAAAGGCCTCTTAGCGGCGGAAATCAATCACCATACGGCCACGGATTTTGCCTTCTTCCATCTCGGTAAAGATGGTGTTGATGTCCGCTAACGGACGCAGGGCGACTTTCGGCACCACTTTGCCTTCGGCGGCAAACTGGAAGGCTTCGGTTAGATCCTGGCGCGTGCCGACCAGCGAACCGACCACTTCAATACCATCCAGCACAAGGCGTGGGATATCCAGGCTCATAGACTCCGGCGGCAGACCGACAGCCACAACACGACCGCCTGCTCGTACAGCATCAACCGCCGAGTTAAACGCAGCTTTAGCCACCGCTGTCACCACAGCGGCGTGAGCGCCACCGGTTTTTTCCTGCACAATTTTGGCGGCGTCTTCAGTGCGTGAGTTAATCGCTAAATCAGCGCCCATTTCGGTCGCCAGTTTTAACTGCTCATCATTGACATCAATGGCGATCACTTTGGCGTTAAATACATTCTTTGCGTATTGCAGGGCGAGGTTACCCAGACCGCCAAGACCGTAAATAGCAAACTGCCCTGGACGAATTTTTGACAGTTTCACTGCTTTATAGGTGGTGACGCCCGCACAGGTAATGCTGCTGGCCGCCGCCGAGTCCAGGCCATCTGGCACTTTTACCGCATAATCGGCGACCACGATGCACTCTTCCGCCATCCCGCCATCAACGCTGTATCCGGCATTTTTTACCGAACGACAGAGGGTTTCGTTACCACTATTACAGTATTCGCAATGACCGCATCCTTCGTAAAACCACGCCACGCTGGCACGATCGCCTGGTTTTAATGAGGTGACACCTGGGCCAACTTCTGCCACCACACCAATACCTTCATGACCCAAAATCACACCGGTCTTATCACCAAAATCGCCATTCTTAACATGAAGATCGGTATGACATACACCACAACACTCCATTTTCAGCAGGGCTTCGCCATGTTTCAGTGAGCGCAGTGTTTTATCCGTAACGTCAACATGATGATCCTTCGTAACAACCGCAGCCTTCATAGTTCCTCCTTTTCGGATGATGTTCTGCATAGCAGGTGAGGCAAATGAGATTTATTCGCCACTACCCAGTATGGATGAGATCTAAAAAAGGGAGAGAAAAATTGCCCGGTAGCCTTCACTACCGGGCGCAGGCTTAGATGGAGGTACGGCGGTAGTCGCGGTATTCGGCTTGCCAGAAATTATCGTCAATGGCTTGTTGCAAAGCTTCGGCAGACGTTTTCACCGCCACGCCTTGCTGCTGCGCCATTTTGCCAACCGCAAACGCAATTGCGCGGGAGACTTTCTGAATATCTTTCAGTTCCGGTAGTACCAGACCTTCGCCGTTCAGCACCAGCGGCGAATACTGAGCAAGCGTTTCACTTGCCGACATCAGCATCTCATCGGTGATACGTGACGCGCCGGAAGCAATAACGCCCAGCCCGATGCCCGGGAAAATAAAGGCGTTGTTACACTGGGCGATAGGGTAGATTTTATCTTTCCATACCACTGGGTTAAACGGACTGCCAGTGGCGACCAGCGCGTTACCTTCGGTCCAGGCGATAATGTCCTGCGGTGTGGCTTCCACGCGTGAGGTCGGGTTAGACAGCGGCATCACGATCGGACGCGGACAGTGTTTGTGCATCTCACGGATGATTTCTTCGGTGAAAAGCCCGGCCTGTCCTGAAACGCCAATCAGAATATCTGGTTTTACATTGCGCACCACATCCAGCAGTGACAGCACATCGCTGTCGGTATCCCAGTCACTGAGGTTTTCGCGCTTCTGCACCAGTTTGGTCTGGAAAGGCAGCAGGTTCGGCATCTTGTCGGTCAGCAGGCCAAAGCGATCGACCATAAAGACTTTCTGCCGCGCCGCTTCCTCGCTTAATCCTTCGCGCTGGGTCTGGGCGATGATCATTTCGGCAATGCCGCATCCCGCTGAACCTGCACCGAGGAAGACAATTTTTTTCTCGCTTAACTGACCACCTGCCGCGCGACTTGCCGCGATCAGTGTGCCTACCGTTACCGCCGCGGTTCCCTGAATATCATCATTAAAGGAACAAATTTCATTGCGATAGCGGTTAAGCAGTGGCATCGCATTTTTTTGCGCGAAGTCTTCAAACTGTAACAGCACGTCCGGCCAGCGTTGTTTCACAGCCTGGATAAATTCGTCAACAAATTCATAGTATTCGTCGTCTGTAATACGCGGGTTACGCCAGCCCATATACAGCGGATCGTTAAGCAGTTGCTGGTTATTAGTGCCGACATCCAGCACCACCGGCAGCGTATACGCCGGGCTGATACCGCCACAGGCGGTATAGAGTGACAGTTTACCAATTGGAATGCCCATCCCGCCGATGCCCTGGTCACCAAGCCCCAGAATACGTTCGCCGTCGGTCACCACAATCACTTTGATATTATGGTTCGGCACGTTTTGCAGAATATCGTCCATATTGTGGCGGTTCTGGTAAGAGATAAATACGCCGCGTGAACGACGGTAGATCTCAGAAAAACGCTCACAGGCTGCGCCGACGGTTGGGGTATAAATAACAGGCATCATCTCATCAAGATGATTGTTTACCAGACGGTAGAAGAGGGTTTCGTTGGTGTCCTGGATATTACGCAGGTAGATGTGCTTGTCGATTTCGGTTTTGAATCCCTGGTACTGGATCCACGCACGTTCCGCTTGTTCTTCGATGGTTTCGACCACTTCCGGCAGTAACCCCAGCAGGTTGAAGTTACGGCGTTCTTCCATGCTGAAGGCGCTGCCTTTATTCAACAACGGAAATTCCAGCAGTACAGGGCCAGCGTAAGGAATATAAAGCGAACGCTGTTTTTTTGTTTTTGGTTCCATGTCACTCACTCTTTTTTGAATATCCATCCCTGGGGTGCTTTTATCTTCTTTGCTTTACCGCCAGGGCGTCGGCCCCAAGTATAAAGCAGATAAAAACAAAAACACCATTGCGCAGGCAATGGTGTTTAATCGTCATTGAGGACTGATTGTTAAAGATTACTTTTCAGCGGGGCGTTTTCTGCCGGTTGGGGTATTTACTACGCTGGATTTGTCACCTTCGGTAACTATTTTGCGCTGGTTAGAAATTTTATGATCCAGTCCAAGAATATGACGTGCCTGACGATTCGATTTCATTTGTACTCCTCAATCCTGTAGCTAGTTTTAAGGACAACATCGCCGTAGCGAAGAAACACGTGCTAAACCCCTAAATTAGGTTGCCGATCAAGCATAGCAGCTTAAAGCGTAGGGTGCTGGCCGCTGATCACATAATTTATCGTTTGCTGGTAGATGTCACTGAGGATGTCGTTATCAGAGGCTTCGACCCATTTGGTCAACTCCATGAGAATGTCATCTTCAGTGACAACACCATGCTCTGCCCGAAGGCCTTGCTCAATGGCATTAACCAGAGCGGGTTCTGCTGTTGAATTTTCTGCCTGATAATAAGTAAACATAGTGATTCTCCGTGTCTGTGTATTTATGGTGTCTGCTACGGATCGCAGATTTATAAAGCACATTCAGCATGACAAATATTTACCGCTTCGTTGTTAAGATTAGTCCTGGTTGATGATTTTTATATTTTAACTGCATGATATTGATGGGGATTGTTATTGTAATGAGTTGATTTATATTGAGGTAATATCTCTTGGGTTATATATTTCCGGTTATCTATTGTGGTGTGGGCGTTTAATTTAAGTGCAGGAGAAATATTTTCGCCTGATTTTATTCGGAATATCCTGCTTATCCTCGTGCTGATTCTCACGTAGTCTATAATTTCCTTTTTAAGCCCACAGGAGAGCAAGAATGACAATCCATAAGAAAGGTCAGGCACACTGGGAAGGCGATATTAAACGCGGGAAGGGGACAGTATCCACCGAGAGCGGCGTGCTGAACCAACAGCCGTATGGGTTTAACACGCGTTTTGAAGGCGAAAAAGGAACTAACCCTGAAGAACTGATTGGCGCAGCGCATGCCGCATGTTTCTCAATGGCGCTTTCATTAATGCTGGGAGAAGCGGGATTCACGCCAACATCGATTGATACCACCGCCGATGTGTCGCTGGATAAAGTGGATGCTGGTTTTGCGATTACTAAAATCGCACTGAAGAGCGAAGTTGCCGTGCCGGGTATTGATGCGTCCACCTTTGACGGCATTATCCAGAAAGCAAAAGCAGGATGCCCGGTTTCACAGGTACTGAAAGCGGAAATTACGCTGGATTATCAGTTGAAATCGTAAAGCGTTGCCGGATGACGCGTCAGGCGCGTGATTGCCTGATGCGTTGTTAGCATCTCTACAGCGCCCGCCAGCACCTGATCTCACGTCCGTCAGCCCGCGTCGTTAATGATTGCCGGACTTCACATCCACTGGTTGCCAGAGGGCAGCGTTCGCGGAAAAAACAGCCCTGTGGCAGCGTGCGGTTTCCTGGTAGTTCTGTTTTACGCAATGCCCATTCCTCCTCCAGCGGCTTATCAATGGCGGGGAGGGAATCCAGCAATAATCGGGTGTACGGATGTGCCGGAGTAGAGAGCACCTGCTGAGCGTCGCCCAGTTCCACAATCTGCCCGAGATACATCACCGCCACCCGATCGCTCATATGACGAATCACTGAGACATTGTGTGAAATCAGCACATAGGTCAGCCCGCGATTTTCCTGTAGCGCTACCAGCAAATTGAGGATCTGCGCCTGCACGGAGATATCCAGCGCCGAGGTGGGTTCATCCAGCACCATCACATCCGGTTGCGAAGAGAGTGCTCTGGCAATGGCGATGCGTTGTCGCTGCCCGCCGGAGAACGCATGAGGCAGGCGGTCGAGATACTCCGGTCGAATCCCCACCTGTACAGCCAGTTCCTCTGCCAGCGCCCGCCGCTGTAGCTCACTACCGCGGTTTGCAATCCATACCGGTTCCGTGATGATGCGCCACACCGGTAAGCGAGGATTGAGAGAAGAGAGCGGGTCCTGAAATACCATCTGCATTTTGCGCTGTGATCCTGAACGAGTGCACTGCCCGTGACTCGGTTGCAGCATACCCATCAGCAACTGCGCAAGGGTACTTTTGCCACAGCCGGATTCTCCGACGATCCCTAAGGTTTCACCACGGCGGATCTGCAAGTTTATGCCATTAATGGCATGAACAAACTCGGTAGTTCTGCCAAGCCAGTTTTTGCGGGCAGGGAAATCGATATGGACGTCGCGTAACGTTAATAACGTGTCAGACACTGATGACCTCCTGCTGCGGATACCAACAGGCGCAGCGGTGGTTGTTGTCACCACACGCTGTCAGCGCCGGGACGTTTTCACACTGTGCACCTGCCGCATAGCAACGATCGCGAAAAGCACAGCCGTCAGGCAAACGGGTGAGATTTGGCACCGTCCCTGAGATGGCGGGTAAGGGCTGACGCGGTATTCCATGTTCCGGTGCACATTGCAGCAAACCAATGGCGTACGGATGCCGGGGAAGATGGATAACGTCTGCCGTCACGCCGCTTTCAATTACGCTTCCGGCATACATTACATAGACGCTATCGCACAGTTGCGACACCACGGCCATATCATGGCTAATGAACAGCACCGCAGTTCCGCTGGCGCGGGCTTTATGTTTAAGCAGGCGCAATACCTGCAACTGTACAGTGACGTCCAGCGCCGTGGTCGGTTCGTCGGCAATAATCAATTGCGGCTCGCAGGAGAATGCCAGCGCAATCATTACCCGCTGGCGCATACCACCTGAAAGTTCAAACGGATAGCGCGACATCACTTCTGCCGCATCCGGGATTTGCATCTCTTCCAGCAAAGCAATCGCTTTAGTTCTGGCTTCCCGACGACTTAATGGTTGATGATGACGGATCACGTCCATCATCTGAAGACCTATTCGACGTGTCGGATTGAGGGCGGTCATCGGTTCCTGAAAAATCATCGCTACCCGAGAACCACGCCACTGACGAAGCTGTTTTTCCCCAGCGTTAAGAACATCTTCTCCCAGCAGTAAAATCTGGCCTTGATGCACGCGATAACTGCCTACCGGCAGTAGTCGCATAATCAACATTGCGGTGACTGATTTACCTGAGCCGGATTCTCCCACCAGACCGACAATCTCCCCGCGGTTGATTTGCAATGACACATTGTTGAGCGCGTGAACGTCGCCGTTAAAACCGGGGAAACTCAGATGCAGTTGTTGAATGTCCAGAACGGGTTGGGTCATGACTGCTTTCCTCCTGCTTTCGGGTCAAGCAGATCGCGAATACCATCGCCAAAGAGATTAAACCCGACGGCAGTAATCAAAATCGCTGCCCCCGGAAATGCACAATACCACCACTGATCGAGTACATAGTTGCGACCATTCGCCACCATCGCCCCCCATTCAGCACTCGGTTGTTGAGCACCCAGACCAATAAATCCCAACGTGGCGGCCATTAAAATCGCGCTACCAATATCCAGCGATGCCTGCACAATCAGCGGCGGCAGGGAGTTACGTAAAATATGCCAGTTGATCAGATGCCAGCGTGACGCGCCAAAGGTTTTCGCCGCCTGAACGTAAGTGTACTGGCGGACAACTAATGTTTGCCCCCGCGCCAGGCGTACATAAAACGGGATACGCACAATAGCAATCGCCAGCATGGCGTTAAACAAACTCGGCCCGAGAGCGGCAGCCAGCGCCATCGTCAGTACCAGCGAAGGAATCGACAGCATAATGTCCATAATGCGCATGATGATGGCGTCTGCGCGCCCGCCCAGCACGCCTGAAAGACAGCCGAGCAGCGAACCAATAATGCCAGCAATAGCGACCACCACTAATCCGGCGAGAACAGATTGCTGGCTACCGACCAGTACGCGGCTAAACAGATCGCGTCCCACTTCATCGGTGCCAAACCAGTGCGCCGCAGAAGGCGGCAAAAGGCGGGTAGTTAAATCAATGGCGTTGGGATCATGCGTCGCCAGCCATGGTGATAAAACCATCATCAGTAACACTAATACAATGATGACTGCGCCGGTCACGGTAAGCGGACTGCCTTTCAGCATCCATAACAGTTTTGCAAGGTTAAATCTCGTTCGTTTTTGCGGACGTACTACGGGTGTTTCCTCGCTTAGCATCATTCATCACCTCCGCGTCCGATACGCGGATCAATCCACAAATAGAGCAAATCCACCACCAGGTTCACCAGCACATAAGCAAACGAAACCACGACCGCAAAGCCCATCACTGCCGGGAAATCGAGCGCCTGTATTGATGTCACTACCCAGGCACCCATTCCGGGCCAGGCAAAAACGGTTTCGGTGAGCACGGCGCCATACAGCAAATCACCCAGCGCCAGCCCCAAAACGGTAATCGAGGGGATCAACGCATTGGGTAGCGCATAACATAAAACGATATACCAGCCGGGCAAGCCGCTGGCCCGGGCGGTACGAATGTAGTCTTCACTCAATTGTTCCAGCATCGCCGAGCGAATTTGTCGGGCGACAATTCCCAGGTGAACGAACGCCAGGGTTAACGCCGGTAAGATGAGATGTTGCAGCGCATTGAAGAAGACTTCACCGTTTCCTTCAAGCAGCGCATCGAGCAGATAAAAGCCGGTTACATGTGTTGGCGGATCCAGCCAGTCATCAAGCCTTCCGCCACCTGGAAGAATTTGCAGATGACCATAAAACAGCACAATGACGCCCAGCCCAAGCCAGAACGCAGGTGTGGAGATTCCGGTAATTGCCATTAGTCGCACCAGATGATCCAACCAGCGATTTCGCCAGACGGCAGAGAGTATGCCTAGCGGGATGCCAATCAGGAGTGCCAGCAGTAGGGCGCAAACTGCCAGTTCCAGCGTCGCCGGGAAAAATATGCGCAACTCTTCCAGCACCGGACGCCCGGTACGAATGGATGTTCCCAGGTCACCATGAAACAGATCGCTGACGTAGCGGTAAAACTGCACGTATAGCGGCTGGTCGAGCCCCAGTTGTTGGCGAATATTTTCCACGATAGCATCGCTGGCCCGGTCGCCTGCCAGCAACCGCGCCGGATCGCCGGGGATCAGGTGCGAGATAATAAACGTAATCACGCAGACGCCCGCCACCACGAGCACCAGCCCCCAGCAGCGTTGGCGTAAAATACTCCAGAAGGTCACGTTATTTACTCATGGTATTGATATTGAAGACCTGTTCCAGCATGGGATTAAACACGAAGCCTTTCACTTCTTTGTTCATCGCCAGTTGGTAGTTTTTCTGGAACAGATACACATAAGCAGCGTCATCAATGACGATTTTCTGTGCCTGCTGGTAGTCCCGGGTACGCTGCATCTGGTCGGTGGTCGCGAGTGCATTGCGCAGTAACTTATCGACCTCGCTGTTTTCATAGAACGAGCGGTTACCCGGCAGACCTTTTTTGTCTGACTCAAACCAGTAATTCATAAACATATACGGGTCGGCAAAATCCGGACTCCAGTTGCCAATCGCAATGTCGTAATCACCTTTACCCACTCTGTCGCGCATGGTGGCGTTTGCCAGTTTTTCCAGCTTCACATTGATGCCCAGCTTGTTGAGACTGGATTGTGTCGCCAGGGCGATCGGTTCCCAGTTCGGGTCGTTATCGGAATAGAGAAACGTCAGGCTGGTGGGTTTGCTCGCTACTTTATCCCATTCGGCTTTGGCTTTCGTTTCGTCATGGCTATATTGCATTGCCGTCGCATCGTATCCCCACATGCCTTCCGGAATCGGGCCGCGCATTTGTTTCCCGTTACCACTAAGAATGCCGTTAACCATGCCCTGATAATCGGTAGACCAGGAAATGGCCCGACGCAGATCCGCCTGGTTAAGTGGCGCTTTGCTGTTATTCAGATACAGATAGGTGACGCGTAGTGACGGATACTCCGCCACGTTGACTTTATTTTCCTGCTTCAGTGCGTTGAGTTGATCCACGGGCAGCGCATCGGCAATGTCAATGTCGCCACGGGAGAGCTGCAGGCGACGGGAGGCACTTTCACCAATAATTTTTACCGATACCCGTTTGAAGTTCGGTTTATTGCCGGGGTAATGCGGATTTGGCACCAGAACTAATTGCTGACCTTTTTGCCAGCTTTTCAGCATAAACGGTCCGGAACCGGCGGTGTTTTGCGCGAGGAAACCGCGGGCATCATCCGCAGCGTGTTCCTTTAAGACCGCCGGATTGATAATGGATGCACCGTCATTCGCCAGGGTGTACAGGAACGGTGCGAATGGTTGGCTAAGGGTAAACTTCACCGTATGTTCGTCAGGAGCGTCAATTTTTAAATCTTTGGGAAATGCTTCCGCTGGCCCCTGGCCGATTTTCAGCAACCGCTCAAAAGAGAGTTTTACAGCTTCGGCAGTGACCGGCGTGCCATCGGCAAATTTAGCGTTGTCCTTCAGGGTGAACGTCCACTCTTTTTGATTATCAGACGCTTTCCAGCTACTTGCCAGATCGCCTTCAACGTCGGTTGAGCCTTTATCACCGTCCGTTTTGTACTGTATCAGTCGCTGATAAGATGGGTAGGTTACGGTCCAGTCGTTATTATCAATCGTCACCGCCGGGTCGAGGGTTTGTGGGTCGGCGGCCTTACCAATCACCAGCATATCTTTTGGTACGGCGGCGTGAGCAACCGGCAGTGTGGCGGCAAGGACGATTGCGATCAGTGTAGGGCGAAATGATATCGATCTTTTCATGACAGTTTCCTGATTAACTAGCGTGCTGTGTAGTAGGAGATGCAAAACAGGCGAACTGGTCAGCGAGCAGCGGGTAACTTGCAGCCTGCGGTAATTCGAAGTGCCACCATTCGCTGGAGATACCAATAAAGCCACCGCCAGTCATAATCGCATTCAGCAACAGGCGATTACGCTGGGCAGCGGGCGGTACGGAAGGGTGCCAGGCATGGGAGCGCTCGTGCATTTCATCGAATCCGGCCCCCATATCCAGAATGAAACCATGCTCATCACGAAGCGTCAGGTCAATTGCCGTGCCACGGCTGTGATTGGAGCCTACAGCCACATCAACGACATATTGCGGGTCAGGGCAGGCTTGCCACAACATTGCCTGTGCTTGTTGTGGGCGATACGCGTCGTAAATCACCAGTTGTAAGCCTGACAGTTGGGCGATACTGATGCTTTTCGCCAGCGCGGTAATCGCATCCTTGTGTAACAGGCAACGCGCTTGCTGATAAATCGGCTTGCCTGTGATGTTATCGCTACAGGCGTATTTCAAATCGATCTCCAGCTCAGGGAAGATAACGGCTAAATCAACCAGCTCGGTGGTATCCGACATAAACGGTTCCTGTATAAGACAAAAATTGCTGCGCTTTCCGCTTATGCAGATCTCATGCCATGCCGGGATAAGCGCCATAATGCTGGCTTAAAGTTATATTTTTTAACTTTTGATCAACATTTGTGCAGCGTAGTGCAGTTTTGGTGCAAGAGGGGGACTTAAAGGAGGAATCTCCAGGAATCGTAGCGGAAATCACAGTATTTAAGTGACAGTGTCACGTCAAATTAAACCCCGCGAGTGCGGGCGAGAGAAAATTGTCAGATTTTCAGCGGTAACACGCTGCTCATCCAGCCTGGAATTTCTTCGGCGGGCAGGGGGCGGGAAAAGAAATATCCCTGAATAACGCGACAGTGGATCTTGCGTAGCATCTCAAATTGTTCTTTGGTTTCGACGCCTTCCGCCACGACGGTTAAATTGAGGCTTTGCCCAATGCTGGTAATGGCTTCAAGTAAGGCACGGATGCGTTTTTCGGTCAGGCAACGATCGACAAAGCTTTTGTCAATTTTGATTTCCGTTACCGGAAGACTGACTAAACGGGATAAACCAGAAAAGCCAGTGCCGAAATCATCGACAGATAAACCTACGCCCATATCACGCAGGATCTGAATGCGCTTAAAGATTTCGGTATCGTGTTCCATCATCATGCTTTCCGTGATTTCCACCGTCAGCTGGTGGCCGTCAATACCCCAGGCTTGCATTGCATCAGACACCTGATTGGGTAGCTGATTGCTGCGAAAGTGCAGCGCAGACAAGTTAACGGAAAGCGCCGGGATATGAATATTCTGGCTACGCCATTCTGCTAGCTGGCGGCAGGCTTCAGCAATAACCCAGCGACCAATGTTTTCGATTTCACCAATCTCTTCAGCAAGGGGGATAAATCGTGAAGGAGGAACATGACCATGCTGTGGGTCATACCAGCGAGCGAGGGCTTCGATACCATACAGCTCACCGGTTTCCGCAAAGATCTGCGGCTGATAAACCAGTTTTAGTTTGTTGCTGCTGATAGCTTCTTTCAGCGCCGCACCGAGAATCAGACGCTCTTTCACCATTTCGTTCATTATCGGGCTAAAGAATTGCCAGCCGTTACCGCCGTTTTTGCGAATAAAATCCATCGCATTGTGGGCAGTCGAAAGCAGGTAGTCCCGGTTTTTACCAATGTCGTAACTGATACCAATGCTTAAAGTTAGCGGGAATGGTTTATCGTCAATCATGACCGGTTTATTGACGACGTTACGAAGTTCATCAGCTATTTGGGTAATGATACTGACGTCGTTTTCCGGGCTGATGAGGACAAACTGTGTACCTTCAATACGACAGAGATACTGGTCAGGTTTGACCTTTTCGCGAAAGCGATTGACCACTTCCAGCAATGCCTGATCGGCCCACGCATAGCCCAGACTGTCGATGACATCCTGAATATGGTCAATGCCAATAAGATACACCACCGGAGAGACGGCATTTTCTACCAGGCCATCGAGATAATTGTGCAGGTTATTGCGGTTTGGCAAACCGGTCATCGGATCAAACTGAATGAGCTGCTCAATATGCTGGCGACTTTTTTCCTGTTCCAGCGCCAGGGCGGCCATATGCTGGCTGATATCCGCCACTCGTTCGATAAACGCGCTGGTTACCGCCCCGGACGCTGTTTTGATTTTCAGAATCCCGGCAGGTGCGCCATCGCGCTGGCGAATGGTGACTGACCAGCTTTGCGCATTCTTTACTTCCGTCCCATGAGAGGATGACGCCCAATGCACCGGCATACCATTACGCAATGCATACAACGACACATGGGATTCATGAAGAATGGATTCAATATTCCGGCAGATGATTTCGCCCATTTCATGAAATGGCGGGCTGCTACACATCGCGGCGAGGATATTGCCTTCAAGCTCACGAATTTGTCGTTCTTCGGTGATATCGGAGAAGGTCATCACCAGGTTTTGCAGATTAGCCAGCACATCATAAACTGGGCTAATAGAAGCTTTGATCCAGATTTTTTCCCCCGTGCGCGTTAACAACAGAAATTCATCCTGATCACGCGCTGTTTTCCATAGCAGTTGCTGTAAGCGAATACGATTATCTGCCGGGTATTCAGGGATGTTAAGCAAAGCATCGGGCTGCATACCGCTGGCTTCGCTGATGCAGTAACCAAACATTTCAGTAAACGCGCGATTGCACTGCACGATATGGCGTTCCGGGTCCAGCACAATGACCGGGCGGTCGAGATGGTCAACGGCAATAATTAACTGCCGGGTCTGTTCTTTCTGTGCCATTTCTACGCTGGCATCACGTACCAGCGCCAGGTAATAAATTTTCCCTTCGGCAGTGACTTTGGATAGCGCGAAACGGGTCCAGATTTTACTGCCATCTTTTTTCTCCAGCTGCAATTCCCGGCTCATACCTTCGACCCGCGCTTTACCGCCTTCGCGGTTATGGCGAATATATTCTGGATGCGTAGGGCGCAAATTATGGGGAATCAGCATATCAATGTTATTGCCTATCACCTCTTCGCGTTTATACCCCCAGAGCTTCTCCGCCGCAGGATTAAAAAACATTACTTCGTCATTTTCGTTAATTAACACCGCGCCCATCATATTTTGCTCAAGGGCGGGAAAAAAAATGCCGTCGGCGGCATTTTCTGCATCGGTTAGCTTCATGATTACCTCTGCATCCGGGAGCATCTAAAGACTGGCTTTCCAGAGTTCAACACGGTTTCTACCTCGTCTTTTCGCGATATACAGAGCTTCATCGGCTATTTGAATTAAGCGTTCATAATCAGGATGCCCATTAAACATGGCAGCGCCAATGGACAAAGAAAGGGTTATGTCTTCGCCATTTGCGGCTTTCAGTTTGGTTTTTTCCACCCGGCTGCGGATCCGCTCTGCGGTACGCAAAGTGTCATTTTCTGAAGCTTCAGTCAGCACTATGATAAATTCATCGCCACCGTAGCGAAAAACATAGTCACTGCTACGTACGTTGTCGTAAAACGCCTGTGAGACTTTACGTAAAATCTCATCGCCTGTGTTATGTCCCCATGTATCGTTGATCTCTTTGAATTTATCTACATCGATGATCAGAACAGACAATGGTGTACCGGCCCGATTGGCATGGGCAATTTCACGTTTGAAGATAGTCGGCAAGAAACGGCGGTTAAGTAATTTCGTCAGTACATCCATACCTACTTCATGACGCGAGACTTCTTCAAAGAGTTCACGCAGTAAGGTGATAATTTGCGATACGGTATTTCGTATCTGTAATAAAAACTTCACGCGCAGACTTTTGTTACTCAAATTTTTGGCATTGAGCATTGCCTGATGAAAAATCCCGTCGAAATCCTGAATAAGACGAGAGATATGACCAACTTCAGCAATGCCACTAAAATAATGGCGACCTTTATGGTTAAACCACAGGCCAAAATCAGCCTGACTTAACGGTAAGCTGCTGCCTAAATCAGAATCCAACAGGACTTTATAAATAATATCTATTTCCCATGAAAGTAATGAGGCTATTTGTCGTTCTTTTTCTTCTTCGGCGTTTTCCAGTAATGAGAAGATACGATAGTTCTCGTCTTCTTTAGCCGCGCTACTGTCGCTAAAGGTAAATGCTCTGGTCATCACTTCCATAGCTATGTCGATACTGTTAATCGAAAAGTGATAAACCTGAAGTTTTTCAGAAGGTGAATAATCAGAGGAAAATATTACCGGGTAGAGGATTTTTTTCAGCACGCGAAAACCCATCTCGACAATTTCTACCGGAATGCCAATACGAGCATGGACTTCGGCTACGGTATGTTGGATTTGTATAAGTCTTTCAACATCGTCCGTTTGCGCAGAGAGCACATTGATAATCCACGTTTCCATCGCACTTTTAAGTTGCCTTTCGACCTGTTCGTTACTCAAAAACTCTTCGGCATGCGGGTCAGTGCGTACAATTCGATAAAACTCAACACTTAAGTAATGAGCATGCGTTACGGCAATTTCTGCCGCTTTGTTACGAATGAGGGGGTCGACCTGGGCAACTAATCCGGTCCACTCATCTTTCATTCTTTTAAAATACATCTCCATAATTCATACCCTTATACGGCTGGAAAGGCAGACGGAATTGAAAAACGAAACGCAACTCGTTTGGACAGGTTTATGGCACCATATTCTCCTGAAATATGAAGATATACTGAAACGAAATAAGTGACTTATGACAGTTTTAATCTACGCTACTGGTCTTCTGAAGAGTATAGCCTATCGTAATTATTTTTCGGTGATGGTTAATATCGTATGGTTTTTCATATTCATACGTTTTTATCAGGGGAATTATAACAATTCGACTTAAGTTGATTTGATTATTAGTTGAGTGTGTTTTGTTGATGACAAGCCGGTGTTTAAAGCACCGGCAGTGTCACAAAGTAAGAAAGGGCGTTTAGCTTCCCCAACGGCTTTGCAGATAGCTAACTGCCTGTTGAGTTTGCGGTTTGTTCAGATAGTCTTCGCGGAACAAAATCGTGCCGCTAATTTCTGGCACGGCGTCGTTAAGATCGAGCTGCTTTTTCAGTTCTGGCACGCCGCCGTTAACCATCCAGTCTGGCTCTATCTTTGAAGGTTCGCCGACTTTATAGAAGGCGATACCAATATAAAGACGGGTTTTGGTTGGTTTGACGACATCTGCCCACCATTTTGCCAGTACGTCATAACGTGCTGCGCTACGCGAGAACGGCCAGTAAATTTGCGGGGCTATATAATCCAGTAAGCCTTGTTCGACCCAACGACGAGTGTCTGCGTAGGATTCATCATAAGCTGCGGCCCCGCGCGTATCAGAACCGAGCGGATCGTGTGAGCGATTGCGCCAGACGCCCGCAGGGCTTACACCAAATTCGACTTCCGGCTTAATACTTTTAATGGTGTGCGACACCTTAGCAATTAACTGCTGGGTATTGTTGCGCCGCCAGTCAGCTTTTGACGCAAATGCACCACCGTATTTGCGGTATGTCTCGTTATCGTTAAGCCGTGAATCCGGCGATTCAGTATAAAAATAGTCGTCAAACTGCACGCCATCTACCGGATAACGAGAAACCACTTCAGCAACTATCGATGTGATCCAGTCCTGAACTTCAGGGATCCCTGGGTCGAGAACAAAACGGTCACCTGACGTCCTGATCCAGTCGCGATGTTGAACATAGACACTGGCCGGTTGTTGAGACAGGGTGCTATTCAGTTCCCTGATAGTTCCGGGCTTCGTATTAACCGACACGCGGTAGGGATTAAACCAGGCATGTACTTTCATCCCACGCTTATGGGCTTCGTCGAGAATAAATTGCAGCGGATCGTAACCAGGATATTCACCAATTTTGCCGGTCATTAGATCAGACCATGGCAAAATCTTCGACGGCCAAAGGGCAGTGCCGTCGGGCTTCACCTGGAAAAAGACCGTGTTAATTCCCAGTCGTTGCAAGTTTTCCAGTTTGTCGATCATCGCCTGCTGTTGCACGCGAACCCGGCTGGTGGGGTTGCTGATGTTAACCGAGGAGACGGGGGGCCAGTCGAGGCGGGACACCGTGGCCAACCAGATACCGCGCATAGGTTGCGACGATTGTTGTACGGTCGCTGGTGGTTTTGAGCCTGCTGGTGGTGTCGTCATTGAATCTGGAGGCGTGCTTTTACAACTACACAGTAAAAGAGCCAGTGCAACCAGTGCCGCTGGCCTTTTAATCGCGGATTTCACAGTTCGGGAGCAGATATCCATATATGCTTATTTCCGGTAAACAGATGTGCGCTTATTCTCGTACTTATCTGGGGCAAGTCAATACGGCAATAAGTACGCAAAAGGGAGCGATTAATTTTCGCTCCCTTGTGTTATTACCACTCAGACACGGTTAGTGTTTCTTATCGTTCATCACAATATAGTGCGGTGAACGAGCACGTGGATGCAGGAAGAAGTGACCTTTCGGCGCGTTCTGGCTGTTAATTGGCTCCAGTGTAACACCTGTATTCGCTTTGCCTTTACGGTCATGAATGGCATAGAGAATAAAGGGCAGGGCAAGAACCACCAGGAAACTAACGACCAGTAATTCGACATACATATCGGTAGAGTCACCCTGGATGTTATCCGGCGGCAGGAAGGAAACAATAAACGCCATAATTGAAGTCAGCAGACCGACAATAGCCACGACCAGTTTCACCCCTTTACCACCAGGGATATTAAATGTGCGTTTTAAGTCAGGATGTTTAAGAACCAACACAATGTAGCCAATAAACAACATGAAATAAGCACACAGATAAATCACCACCGTCAGCGCCAGTGCGATCAGGAAGGACATGTTGTTACCACCACCGGTGTTGGTGAGGATGATCAACGCGATAGAGGTAATCACCAGCTGGGAAATTACCAGAGTTACCGGCACACCATTTTTGTTCATTTTAGCGAACGCGGCGGGCAGTAGATTTTTCTGCGCGGTGACATACATCCCACGAGAAGGGCCAACAATCCATGAGGCGATTTCCGCCAGAACACCCAGCAGCAGCAGGGCAGAGATAACGCGAACCGTCCACTCAATTTCCGGTGCTACATGAGACATCAGCACGGTGAATGTTTGCATTACACCTGCGGAGAGGTTGATTTCATTACCCGGAATCACCATCGCAATGGACAAACCGCCTACTGAACTTAAGCAAATCGCTGCCACCATCAGTAGTAACATTGCCAGTGGATAGTCGCGCCCGGGGTTGCTCATTTCATTGACGTGGGTCGCGGAAGCTTCTACCCCCATATAACTCAAAATGAAGGCGACAAACACAACCAAAGTGCCAACTTTCGAGAAATCAGGGAAGAATGTTTTGGCATCCATTTCGATAGCAACCGGTGCTCCGGAGTGCAGATAAATCGCTGCTAATGCAATCAAAATAAATGCAGGCAGTAGAATACCCGCGAAGAAACCCACTTTCGCAATTCGCGCAGTATATTTAGTACCGCCAAACTGAGTTAATGCCAGCGCCCAAAGAATAATCAGCGCCGCGATAGTTTTCGTTACCGGCTCTTCATTCAGTGCTGGCCATTTCAGAATGTAGGACAGCGCCCCTAACACGAAATAGAGCATTGGAATAAAGCCAATAGCGATTTGCAGATAGCCAAATGAGATTGCAGCGAATCCCCATTTCGGCCCCAGGGTATTTGATACCCAGGCGAACACGCCACCTTCTTCCCAGCCGTCCACGGTAGCCATTTCCGCAGCACAAAGACCAACGGGAATAAACCATAAAATCCCGCCTAAGAGCAGGAAGAAGACCAATGAAAAGCCAGATGTTGCGAAGGTAGGGTATTCATAAACAGCCATTACCATCGACGCCGTGATGGCGAAGAACCCGAGTAATGTTAGCTGCTTAGCTTTACCTGTCTGTACTGATGTAGCCATATTATCCCCCTAAAACGGTTGTCCTGTGGAACCGCACCTGTTTTGCTCTGAAGTGCCTTCAGAACAATTTTTTCCGTTGCTAATGCCAGTGAACAGACTTCGGAAATTGTCCCGAAACGGGTTCGTTTCGGGACACCGTTACCGCTTAAACGTTATCAGGTATGTTTAAAGCTGTTCTGCTGGGCAATACCCTGCAGTTTCGGGTGTTCGCTGAGGTATTTCAGGGAGGCTTTGTAGTCTTCCAGTAACAGTTCAGCGAAGTCCATTTCGAAGCCACGGCGGCACATAATGCGCATTACCACGATGTCGGTGGCTTCACCACCGAGGGTAAATGCCGGAACCTGCCAGCCGCGCAG